>JAQTNZ010000173.1 GCA_028713595.1 Methylovulum sp.
CTCGGCCTGGTCGGTGGCGCACCCCCAGCCTAATGCTTGGTCTTGGCTAAAACGCTTGCCTAGCTGCCAAGCGATTTCCGCCCGTGCCAATTCCACCCCCAGATAAAAAGCGTGGCCGCCATCCTTCTCGACCTGGAGGTGCGGGTAGAGGGCAAACGGGTCGGTGGCGCTGTAAAAACCATCGCGGTTGAAAATATGTAGCCCTTCGCTACTGGTTTGGATACGGAAACTAGGGTCGGTAATGGCGGCGGCCAGTTCCTGTATTTCTGCCAACGTATAAGGGAATGGCGAAATTTCATGTAGGGCCATTAGGCCAGGATGGATATGTTTGGGCAAGGTGCCGTGCTGTTTGGCCGCGTACATGATGCGTCTGGCGACATCGGCCTCTTTGATGGCGCGGGCCGCATGGCGGCTGACTTCGGTCGCCAAAATATGGTTAATGTCCAGCTCCGAGCATATCCCCAGCAACAAAGCGTTCATCCCCACCGTGTCGGCATGGGTCAGTTCCGTGATATTGCCCACCCCCAGCATCATTTCGACGGTTGGGTGCCTGTTCCTGACTTCATGATAACGGACGATGGAACGGGTGAAACCAAAATGCAGCGGATCGAGGATGGGGTCAACGATAAACGCCCGTTTATTGGCCTGCATAATGGCGATGGCCCTGTCCAGCGTCGCCAAATCATCATGCTGTTCGGGTATTAAGATCGGTGTGGCGGCAACCTCATCGGCCAGCCAAACGCTGCTTTCATGTAGGCTGAGCAAATAATCCGCGCCCGCTTTGCCGCCCCTAAGCAAGTCTTGGGTTTCCAGCGAATCAATACTGACCAAAAAGCCGGCCTGTTTCAGGGCTTGGACAGACTCTTCCAGATGCGGGAACGGGGTGCTGGGCAAGCAACCCAAATCAATGACATCCGCGCCGTTATGCCGGTAATAGGCGGCGCGTTCCAGCACTTGCGCGACACTCAGGCTGGGCGCATCGGTGATTTCCGCGAAGATTTTCACGCGATACTGGCTTAAGTCATAAGTATGGGCCTTTTTGCCAAAAAACAGCGGCAAGTCCTTCAGCTCTTCGGGGCCGCGCATGACCGGCAGGTTATTGAAGTGTTGCGACAAGGCGGCAATGTCGCCCCGGCATCGTCCGGGCAAAATGATCCGGTCAGCCCCAAACGTGTCATGCAACCGTCTGGCCACCATGTCGGTGGTCATGAGCGCCGCCACTTTCAAGCCCAATTGATGCACCGTGTAAGAGAAATCTGGCCGCATTTTTTCCAGAATGCCGTGCAGTTGCTTTTCCGCCAGTTTGCCGGTCAAAAACAGGATATGCTCGCTCATACCAAGCTCGCCAAGCGTGCCTGTACCGTGGCGACCAACGCCTCCACGCTGTCCACCACGGTAGTGTATTCAAACTGGCGCAATTTGTCGGTGCCTTCCAGGTCAATTTTGCGCGGATACACCATCACCTTGCCGCCCGGGGCGGTGGTCTCCATTGCCGGGGCAATGTCGCAGGGGTAAACAATACTGGGAATCTTACATTTGCCCGCCTGTGAATACAAGTTGGTCACCAAGGTGTCGGCAATGCCCAACACGCATTTGGCAACGGTGTTGGACGTGGTGGGGGCCATGACAAACGTGTGGTAATAGCCCTTGTAAAACAGGCCGACCGGCGGGGCCGATGCCGCTTTGTCGCGGTAAACGGACATTTTGCTACGGATGTCATTCAGTTGGATGCCATACATTTTCAAAACTTCCTCGCCTGCCGGACTGAGGTACAAGTCCACCGCGTCCGCGTCCAAAGTCATCAGAAACGCGATACATTCTTCTATGTAATGGCCGGAGCCAGTGATTGCCCAAGCTAGTCGAGGTTTGTCCATTTAGTGTGCCAGATCGGTCTATGCAAAGGCCTATTATAACCGAATCATAACGGCTCTTTGGCGGCTAATTTGTTGCCCCATTCCCTGCTTTGGCATCCATTATGGGGTTTATGCCCCGTCAAGCAATCTCAAGCCCGTCTATCAGCGCATCAAGCAAATCCCAACGCCTTTCTGTCAACATAATAAACTGGCATTTGCCGTCAGACAGCTCCGCCCATAGCCCACCAATCTGCCTATCGGGTTCCGCTTCTTTCCAGCGGTCTTTACCCTTATATTCAACAACCAAAATAGATTCATCAGGCAACACACAAATAAAATCTGGATAATACCGCCCATTAGCTTGTTGGAAAAAGAACGAGCCCGTTGGTTTTCGCGCCAAGTTCCGCACCCAATAGTTGATTTTGCCCTTTTCCGCCAGTTGGTCAAGATGGCAGGCACATTCAAACTCTTCTTTAGAATCAAAATCGCCAACTTGCGGATAATAATGGCCTTTTAATTCGTAATAACCGTACTCGCTGGTATGGGGGTCATAATAACTGCTGGGCGAATAAATGTGCGGGTGAAAATCAAACAGATACCTATCGCCTACGCACACCCGTTCCCGTACTTCATCGCCAAACAAAATGCTTTGATAAGCGCTGGCCGCCGCTTGCTTTCTTAATTCATCAATCCGTTGCTCAAGCAACACCCGAATAAAAAACTTTTGCTGGTTGATATGCGCCAACTGAAAATCAGCCAACAGGGCTTGCAACCACTGGCTGACAAAAGCCAGTTTGCTTTCATGCGTTACCGTTGGGTCGGGCAAATTGCGGCAAAACCATGCGGCTAACTTGATTTCATCCCAATGCTCAGGCTGGTAGGCCAATTCCAGATTGCGCTGCAAATTTGCCATAAACTTTGAAAACACCTTACCCTCTTCAGTCACGTCCAGCACACCGCTTTCGGCGCTCTTTAACCTATTTTTCAATTTGCTGGTTTCGTCCTCAGTGGGTATGGCATCCAATAACGACAAATCCCACGGGTAATCGAGCATTTCAGTTTCGTCAAACAGCGTTAGCTCACCTTGAATATAAACCGCCAATTGCGGGACCCTAATCACTTCGCCACGCTCGGAAGGGGACTGGAACAAGGTAATGGCGGTGGTGCGGCTTGTTTCGGCAGCGTGTTCAATAATGTCTTGCGCGGGCAAACCATCAACAGTGGCTTTTAATTCCTCGGTTTCTTTGGGCGTGAGCGGGGCATTGATGGTCAAGGTGTTAGTGCCATTATCCCAAACCAGCTTTTCCTTTAACGGCTTGGAAATGCCTTTAAAAACAGGTCTGACCGCCAGTTGGACAGCCACCGGCTGGCTCTTGATCCGGCCTTGTAAGCGTTCCCAATCAAATTGGTCAGGTTTGGTCGCCTGAATAAAATCCTTAAGGTCTTTGCGGTCAAAACCCGCACCGCTGACCAAGCGGTCACGCAAGGCTTCCGCCGTTTCTGAAAAATACCGCGACACCACAAACGCATAAGAACAGTTCAGTTCCGGCGTGTGGCGGTGGCGGGCATCGGGTTGGCGCAAAATCCGCCCCAATAATTGTTCAACCGCCGTTGACGAATGGATGGCCGCCATACTGACCAAAATATAAGCAAACGGACAATCCCAACCTTCCGCCAAGGCTTTTTGGGTAATCACAAACTTAACCGGACACTTAGGGTCGGCAATACCCAGCGGATAATCGGCCTCACACTCGCGTAACCCTTTTTCTTCGCCCGTTGCAATCACAATTTCACACTCAGGGATGGCATGGTTGCCCATTAGCTCATCACGGACTTTATACACGTCCAGCGTTTCAATACCCGTGCGTTTAGGTTCGGCCTGGACCAACACCACAGGCCGCAAATAAGCCGCGCCTTGCCGTTGTTCCTGTTCGGCAAGGACGTGCAACCCGTTACGGCAAGCAATCGCATCCGCCAGGCATTGTTGCCAATCGGGTTCCGTTTCCAGCCGAATCGGCAGCTTTATCATTTCCTCGGCTTTCAATTCAACCGCCGACACACTATGCAGGACATTAGACGGCGTTTTGACCGTATCGGGCGTGGCGGTCAGTTCCATAATGCCGCTAGGGTCAAATTTAGCCAAGGTGTCAAAACCTAACTCCGTGCGGCTGTTATGGGCTTCATCGACAATGATAAACGGGCGGCGTAAGCGCAAGGCATTGGCTAAGGAATAAGCCACCGTATCATCCTCCCTGAGCAAATCGGCCCGCTGTTCGGGCAACAGCGCTTCAAAATGCGACATTAACGCGCCGTTATCGCTGTAAACTTTGCGGCCTTCTTCATTTTCCACCTGGAACGCCTGCCGTGTGGCGACCAGCACCGTGGTGGACGTGCTTAACGTGGCGGCGGTCACGCTTTGCGCTTCATCCAAAGCCAACACCGTTATGTCGCCCGCTTCACGCAACGCGGCATGTAAGGGATGGTTTAAATCTTTCAGGCCCTTTAGCGTTTGCTCCTTGATTTGGTTGGACGGGACTAGCCATAAAATAACGCTGTACTGGGAGCGTAACAAATGCCTGTTAACCAACTGGACGCTTTTTGCCGCCAACCATGTTTTACCGCCACCTGTGGGAATACGCAGACAAAAATACGGCATATCCTCAGCAAAGCCGGACAACCCTTTATACGGCATAGTGGTCAGGCCATAAAAAGCCAGTGATGGGTTGGGCGAAGTATGGCAAGCCTTAAAATAAGCTTCAATACTGGCTAAGACCTGTTTTTGGTAGGTTTTGGGTTCAAAATAGCGCATGATCTACTCGGCTGCTTGTTGTGAAATCGCCTGTTCCATCTCTGCCAAAGAAACGCTATGTTTTGCCGTTAAAATGCCGAATAAATCCTGAAAAGGGTTTTGGGGTTGCGAGGGACTTGCGGATAATGGGGCTTGTGGGAATGTCTTTTCATCAAACAGCGTCAATATGCCGCGTCTGCCTACAGGCAGAGGCTCTAGCGAATGTAGGCAACCATCTGCATCAATTTCAATTTCTATGCTGTGTAACATTGCTTCCTCCAGCTATTAAAAGGCTAATGAATAAGGCGTTTGCTTAAAGGTGATCTGTTCGCGCCCCAGCCAACTGGCACCGCCTTTTATGGCCGCCGCATAAATGACCTTGCCACCGTTAAATGTCGGCAAGATTTTGAAAATGGCGGGGGTCAGCACATTGCCGCCGTCTAGGGTCTGGTCTTTTAAAATGCCGTTATAAAGCAGATAAACCGCCCGGCCTTCATAAACGCCCAATAAGGGCGTGTCGGCGTTGCCTGTAAAGCCTATCCCAGTTTCCTTAAACCAGACAAATTCAGCCAGTTGGGCGAACGTCACATCAGGGCGCACTTGACCCTCGGCGGTGAACAACGGCTCTGCGGATAGGCGGCAGAATTGGAAGCCGCCGCCTAAGCCTTCGATTTGTTGGTTTTTGGCGTTTGTGTAGCCTTCAATAACCCGTTTATTGCGTTCGGCTGTTACTGTTGTGGCGATGGTTTCGTCCATCTCCACTAAAATGAAACGCCGGCTGCCACTATCTTCGGCATTTTTTTTCAATACTGCATGGCCTGTTGTGCCAGAACCTGCGAAAGAATCAAGGATTATCGAATCTTGGTCAGTTGCTTGTGCGATAAGATTTTGGATAAGTTCTGGTGCTTTTGGAAATGCAAAGCTTTGTTGCCCAAAAATGTTTCTTAAAGCTTGTGAGCCGTCAGCCGTATAAATTCCGTCAATAATACTTGGGAAACCAGCTCCACTTGTCTGTAGCTCTTTCAAAAATACTTTTTCACGGGGTCGCCCCGTTGCTTTCTTGGGAAAAAGTATTCGACCATCTGCAAGTTTACTCTCCATCGTTTCACGGCTATATCTCCAGCCAGTATTTAATGCGCACGGGTATGCAATGCCAGTTACAGAATCAATTAGGTCATAGTGAAGGTTTGGGCGATCTTTGGCATTTGCCAAACCGAGAATGCTTCGGCTCATCCAAACACCACGCGGATCATTATCACTCGATCATCAAGTTTTTAACATTCGTCAATATTGCTTTCCACCCGTCATCCAGCAGCCCTATACTTTAGTGAAGGGGTGGGTTCCATACGCCCCAAATCCCTGCCGGAGAGATGCTTTTC
>JAQTNZ010000174.1:0-2503 GCA_028713595.1 Methylovulum sp.
ATTTCAAGATGTCCGCCGATAAGGAACTGGCGACAATGGTGTTGTATTGTTTAATCCCATCGGCTTCCAGTTTTTTCCGCTTGGCTTCCTGTTCTTCCGCCACCAGCCGATACTGATACGCTTCCGCCAATTGTTTTTGCTCGATTTTGGTCTCAATGGCGGCTTCAACTTTTTTCGGTAAAATGATTTGCCGTAACACCACATCTTCAATCACCACATAATTGCGTTCGGTTTCGGCAATTGATTTGGTGATCAGGCTTTGCAAGCCATTACCTTTGCTGGTGTAAAGTTCATCTATGCCCATTTGTCCGACTAAAATCCGCAAGGTATTGTCCACTTCAGGAATCACCACTTTTTCCAGATAATCCGGGCCGATTTGTTGGTGAAGGGCACCTAAGGCATTCCGTCGAGGATAGTAACGGATGGATAAGGCCAATTCGGTTTTCAAGCCTTCAGCGCTCAAGACCGTGAAGGAATAGCTTTTTTGTTGGATGCGGGTGTCATAAATTGTCATTTTGTTCCACGGCCAGACAATATGGAAACCCTCCCTAAAAATTTGGTCGGTGACTGTGCCGCCTACAAAACGCCGATATAACACACCTTCTTCACCAGCTTCTATGGTGATGAAGATTAAGGGTTGGAAATACGTTAACAATATCACCAGGATGATAGTTGACGTAAGGGCAGCGGGCAAATAACGCATAGGGATAATGAGGCTGCAATCAGACAAAAAGTCTAGGGGTTGTATGGCTACACCAGGGTATCCATTCGGCATTATGCAGGCTTTGTAAGCCTAGAATCCTCTTGCCGTTTAAGCGATCTGGCGCAAATTTTTCAAGCCTGAGGGATTTTGCGATAGAACCAAAATTCATGATAGTGCTATGTTTGTTCGCAACTCCTTAATTTGCATCTTTTAATGTCGGCAACGCAGGCGTCAAGCCAAGCTCTTATTGATAAACGGGAGGATTAGGTAAAGTGCGTCGGCTTCTTCCTCAATACTGAGCTGGATATTTTGGCTAGGTTCCCTTTCGCTGGTGTCTCCCTTCGGGTTGAAAGTAAATTGCCCTAACTTTATCTTTTCAAGGCGCGGATATTTTTTTTCCTGGTAGCATTCCACGGCGCCCATCAGCTTTTGGTTGCCGTCAAGAAGACTGGTCAGGTTAAAATAAAGGGTATGTCCGGCGATTTTGATGCTAAATTCGCCATAAGTGGGATAAGGTTGGGCTACGCAGATGGCGCCTAAGGCTTCGCTTTGTGAGACGGCATTTTTGCTGAACGCCTCAAATTGGCGGAGCAATGCGGCATAATCTTCTATTATGGCGGCAATGCTGCCGCTAGCATCGGAATTAGTCATAACATCTCCTTGGGTGTTCGCTGTTGATAATGGGTGAAACACATATTTTGCAAAGATAAACATAATGAGTGCCAATTCGGTTTTGTTGTTTTAGTTTTCAAGGGCTATCTGGCCTATAGGCCATGGGCTACCGTGAGAAATGGCAATTTAAATACCAATAAAAATAAACCGTTGCTAATTTAATATGGGCTTGCTTTTTAAAATCGGCTCCTAAAACCAAGGGTTTGGTTTTTTTGGTGAATAACATGTCGGTTGCTGTGCTTTTCCTCTGCTTTGTGGGCAGTGTCCGGAAAGTTTTGCCTCGGGCTCTAAAGCCGTTTGCTAATTTTGGCGGCATTAATACCGTTGACGGTACGCCTACCAGTCATCAATATGGCAACCACCGTGCTGATAACGATAAGATTGCTTCTATTTTGAGGGCTTATCCGAACATTTTAAGCAAAAAAATATGTTTGTGCAAACAATGTTTTGGGAAATATAAATAACGCCAATAGCCCTATTTTCTAAACTATCTGGTATAGTTAGCCTTTATTTTGGGTTATTTCCGTTTGTGAAAATAGCGTATAATAGTCTGATAAATAATAAAGTTTTGGATGTGTTTAATAATGAGATGTGATACCGGGGCAGAGGCGGCCCCAATAACCGCCCCATTGCCAGATGATCCAAAACAATGGTCTTATGAAGTGCTTAAGCAATTCCGGTTGATTTTTAAAGCCACTCAGCAGCATTCGCTGTGGGTAGAAACGCAAAGTGGGGTGAGCAGCGCCCAACTCTGGATGCTGTGGGAGTTGTCTAAGCAACCGGGCTTGCGGGTGACGGAGTTGGCCAAGGCGCTGTCCATCCACCATTCTACTGCCAGTAATTTGTTGGATAAGTTGGCTAAAAAAAAGCTCATCCAGAAAGAGCGCGTCAATACTGACCAGCGGGTTGTCACGGTGACGCTGACCGCCGCTGGTGAGGCGTTAATGGCGACCGCCCCGGCACCGCCGCAGGGCATATTACAGCACGCGATATTTGAATTGCCTGAACCTACCCTTAAGTCCCTTAATAAGCATCTTGGGGTTTTGGTAAAAGAAATGGCGATAAAAGATGATGACGCGATGATGCAGCCGATCAATCCTTTACCTAAAAGGCAGGCCGTGAAAAAAA
>JAQTNZ010000174.1:2513-6020 GCA_028713595.1 Methylovulum sp.
CAATGGTTGCTGGGCGGTTCAAGCGGTGCATAGCCCCCGATTTTCTGGTTGATTTCCCCATTAAGCCAATGGCCTTGATTAGAGTTTCATTTGTAAGGGTTTGTAAATAAGGTATATTGTAAGTTGGCATATAATGTGCTTTTATGTTTGCACAAACAATGTTTATGTAAACATTATCCTGCCTTCTGCTGATGTTGGGGCGTATATTCTTATCAAGAATTTTTGGGTCAGTAAAAGGCTCCGCTGTGCCGTTTAGATGGGAGCGGGGTCTTGTGTGCCCATGGACATTCGCCAGGATTGTTAGCTGCCGCTTTGGTACAGCCATTCTTCAAGTAGATGACAACAAGAGCGGGGCAGGGAAAAGTAACCTTAGGAGACACTTGTGAATAAAATCAGTAAAACAATTATTTTTGGTGCGTTATTGTCGGTACAGCCGGTTAGCGCGTTTGCTGGTGGCCCCGATACGGCTGATATGCTGGGGGTATGGGGGTCGGTGACCTTGCAAGGCGATTTTAAAGCCCTGTCGCCCAGTCTTGACAAGTTTAAATGGACGGTCATGAATCAGACCCGTACCCGTGATGATTCGCCCCAAGGCACCCGGGAAAGCGAAAACCTGTTGTTTTCCCAGATCGGTTATCAGTTGAACGATAACGCATCGCTGTGGCTGGGTTATGTTCATGATTGGATTAACCCCTTGGATAAACCTTCTTACCAAGAAAGCCGCCCTTACCAAGATTTTCTCTGGAACCAAAAATGGGGCAGTTTTAATTTTATGGCGCGTACCCGTATGGAGGAGAGAATTAACGAAAGTAACGCCGGGCCCCAAACTGACGGTTATCGCGCCCGGCAATTGTTACAAATCAGCCATCCGTTACCTTTTATGGATAATTTAAGCGCATATGTCGGGGATGAGGTGCTAGGGTATGTCAATAAGAATACTTGGGGTAAGCAGGGATTTTCCGAGAACCGCGTCTTAGCGGGCTTGAGCTATCAAATTACTCCTAAATTGGGGGCGGATTTGGGTTATTTAGGGCAGTATGTCGATAATTTAAGCGGTAATAATTTGTTTACCCATAATATACAAGCCAATTTGCGTTATAAGTTTTAGATAAATGGCTTAGGCTTGTGGGTGTCGGTTTTTAGGAAGGGTTCGGCATAGATGATGAGGATGGGGTTATTACTAATCAGGTAGTTAATAGGGAAGATGCCCTATCAGTAGGGGCAAATCGGCGCCAGCACCTGATTTTGCCTGCTTTAGTGCTGGGCTTGTTGACCGGGCTGGTTTCGGTCTGTTTCCAGGTCGCGTTGGTTTATGGGGAATCGGCCCGTAACCAAGCCATTGGCTTGGCGCATCACTATCCGGACATAGGCCCTTGGGTGGTTATGGCTACGGTGCTGTCCGCCTTAGCTTTATCGGCCGGATTGGTCTTCCGCTTTGCCCCTGAGGCGGCGGCTAGCGGTGTCCCGCATGTAAAAATGGTCATGCAAGGCTACCGGACTTTCCGTTGGTTACGCGTGCTGACTGTCAAATTTATCAGTACCTTGATCGGCGGGAGCGTGGGATTTATGGTGGGGCGGGGCGGGCCTATGCTACATATAGGGGCGGCGGTCGGACAGGGGGTCAGTGATTTATGGCCAGACCCTACGGTTAAGCAGCAGTCGGTCATGGTGGCGGCAGGCGGCGGTGCGGGCTTGGCCGCGACGTTTAATGCCCCGTTGGCGGGGTTGGCGTTTGCGTTTGAGGAATTGGGTTTGCGCGGCGCACCAGCGGGTCTGTTTGCCGCCGCCATCGCCTGTTTTAGCGCCGATATGGTCTGCCGCTGGGGGCTGGGACAGGGGCCGTTTTTTCATATCACCCTTAGCCAAGCGCCGCCCTTAAACGGGCTGGTGGCTTTTGTGCCGTTGGGTGTGCTGGCTGGGCTGTTTGGCGGGCTGTTTAATAAGGCTTTGTTGGCCGGGCAAAAGTTGCTCAGGTTACCTGCCGGTTTGCGTTGGCTGTGGTGGTGGGTGTTGGCGGTGCTGGTCGCCGCTGTCGCTTGGTGGTTACCTGATTTACTGGGGGGCGGACAGCATTTTATTAACAGCCTGTTTGCGGGTAAGGCGTTGGAAGTGGATACGCTCGCCGTGTTTTTTGTTATCCGCTTTGTTGTGACGGTCGGCAGTTCGTGTTCGGGTGCGGCGGCGGGTATTTTTATGCCGTCTTTGGCGTTGGGGGCCTTGCTGGGCTTGGCGGTCGGCGGTATTGTCCAAACGCTTTTTCCGGGGTTGGGCATTGCGCCGGCAGCGTTTGCCGCCGCCGGGATGGCGGCTTTCTTTACGGGGGCGATAAAAAGGCCGTTAACGGCTATGATGCTGGTCATGGAAATGACGGGCAGTTATAGGCTGGTGTTGCCGTTGTTTGTGGCGTGTTTTTCGGCGCATATCATGGCCGACTGGTTGCGGATTGTGCCTATTTATGAGGCTTTGATGCAGCAGGCGTTAAGGCAAGGCAGCGGGGCAATAAGTCGGCATGATCGGTTTTGACCATAAGGTTTTTTTCATGGGTAGAACTAAATCTATAAAAATCAATCTGTAATAACAGTCACCCATTATAAAAAACTCTGGAGCCACCTATGGAAAGTTATCCCGCCGAATTGCTCTTGATCGCATTTGTGGCCGTGCTGGCACCGCTGCTCAGTGAATTGCCGCGTGGTATCCGCATACCTGTCATTGTTTTTGAAGTTTTTTTGGGCATATTGATCGGCCCCCATGTTTTCAATCTGGCGAATCCGGATGGTATGGTCGGCACGTTGGGGGAACTGGGTTTGACCTTTTTGCTGTTTATGGTCGGGCTTGAAATCGATTTCGATAAGATTCGTGGCAGGCCTCTGTCTTTGGCGATCGGCGGTTGGCTGTTATCGTTGTCTGTGGCTCTGGTTTGTATGGTCTTTTTCAGCAGCATCGGTTTGCTCCAGACCCCGCCCTTGCTGGCCGCCGTTGCGTTATCGACGACCGCCTTAGGGGTGTTGGCCCCTATCCTCCGTGACCGGGGCGAACTGCATAGCGAGTTTGGCACTTATATGGTCGCCGCCGCAGCAGCGGGCGAGTTCGGGCCTTTGGTGGTCATTTCGATGTTGTTGATCCCCACGCACAGTACGGTTGTGCATACGCTGTTCATGGTGTCGTTTGTCATTATTGCCTTTGGCGCGGCACATATCGCCCTCAATGCCCGTTCGTCCCGGTTACTGGAACTGCTCAAGCGGACGATGCAGAGCAGTGGCCAGCTTCCGGTCAGGATTTGTATCTTGTTGCAAATTTTGTTTGTCGCTTTGGCCGCAAAATTTGGCCTTAATATCGTCATAGGGGCTTTTACGGCGGGGATTATCGTCGGTATGGCGATAAAAGGGTCGGGCGGCGACTTGTTACGGCAGAAATTGGATGCGGTCGGTTATGGTTTTCTGATACCGATTTTTTTTATTGTCGCCGGCATGAAGTTTGAAGTCAGCGCATTATGGTCAGCCCCGCTTG
>JAQTNZ010000175.1 GCA_028713595.1 Methylovulum sp.
GTTTGTATCAGGTGGGCAGTTTTCCGGGCTACCGTTGGGGCGAATGGAATGGCCGTTACCGTGACAGCGTGCGCCGTTTTCTGCGCGGTGACAAAGGCATGATCAGTGAGCTGGCGACCCGTGTCTGCGGCAGCAGCGATTTGTACGAGCCGCATGGCCGCTTGCCGATCAGCAGCATCAATTTTGTCACCTGCCATGATGGCTTCACGCTGCATGATTTGTTTAGCTATAACCAAAAGCATAATGAAGCGAACGGCGAAAACAATCAGGATGGCTGCAACAACAGCCTCAGCTACAATTGCGGGGCTGAAGGCGAGACCAACAATCCGGCGATTTTGGCTTTACGGCGCAAACAGGCCAAAAATGCGCTGGCCATTTTGTTGCTGAGCCAAGGGGTGCCGATGCTGCTGGCGGGTGATGAGTTCATGCACAGCCAAGGCGGCAATAATAACGGTTATTGTCAGGATAACGGGCTGTCTTGGCTGGACTGGGAGCTGGCTGAGAAAAACGCTGACCTGGTGCATTTTGTCCAACAGATGATTGCCTTGCGCAAACGCCATAAGGCCATCATGCGCCGCCATTTTTTGACCGGCAAACCCACGGGTGACAGGCTTTTGCCGGATATTATCTGGCATTGGCAAAATCCCGGCGGCCAGCCTGGTTGGGATGACCCTAAAGCCCAATTGTTGAGATATACCTTAACAGGTGTTGATGCCCATGATTCGGATTTGCATGTGGTTATGAATATGGCCGATGAGGCGGTGCAGATCAAGTTGCCTGTCATTAAAGGCAGGGTTTGGCGGCTTGCGGTTGATACGTCACTGGCTGCGCCTAATGACATTATCCCGCCTAAAGACCAGAAACAGGCCAACAAACCGACTTATCAGGTGGCTGGGCGCAGTGTGGTGGTGTTTGAAAACGCCTGACCATCACTGGCGTGTTGGCTTTCACGGCGCAATAATTCGGCCTTACGCGCCAGCCCCCAGCGGTAGCCGGACAAGCTGCCGTTTTTATTGACGGCGCGATGGCAGGGGATCGCCACCGCCAACTTATTGGCGGCACAGGCCCCAGCGACCGCCCGCACGGCGTTAGGGGCGCCTATATGCCGGGCAAGTTGGCTATAACTGAACGTGGCCCCTGGCGGAATGTCGCGCAAAGCTTGCCATACCTGTTGCTGGAAGGCAGTGCCTTGAATGTCCAGCGGTAACGTGCAAGGCAAATAAGGGGCTTCGATGAGGGCGATCAGTTGGCTAAGCAACGGGTTTATGTCATCATCGCCTCCCAACTGGGCGCCCGGAAATTGCCCCAGCAAGTGGGCGGTCAAGCCTTCCGTGTCATCGCCGAAAGCAATGCTACAGAGGCCCTGTCCGCCCACTGCGGCTAAGACAAGGCCTAAGGTGCAGGGGGCGATGGCAAAACGGATATTGGTGTCCATGTACAGGTAAATGGGTTAATCCGTCTTGGACGTTTTTGGCGGTGCGGCATCCGAAGGCGGTACATGCGGCATCGGTTTTTTGAATGTCAGCGCCGCTTCATGGAAGGCTTCCGAACGGGTGGGGTGGGCGTGTATGGTTCTGGCAAGGTCTTCGCTGCTGGCGGAAAACTCCATTGCCAGCACCGCTTCGGCTATCAGTTCCGAGGCTTTGGAGCCAATGATATGCACGCCCAGCAACGCGTCGCTGTCGGCATGGGCGATAATTTTGACCATGCCTTGTGTCCTGCCGGAGGCTTGGGCGCGGGCCGTGCCGCTAAACGGGAAGATGCCGATCTTAATGGGTTCGCCCATTGCGCGTAACGCCTGCTCGGTTTGCCCTACCCAAGCGATTTCAGGGTGCGTGTAAATGACGCTGGGTAAGGTGTCATAGTGGATGGCGGTATGTTGGCCGGCGATTTGCTCGGCGACAAACACGCCTTCTTCTATGCCTTTATGCGCCAACATCGGCCCTAACAGGCTAATATCGCCAATCGCGTAAACGCCGGGCAAATTGGTGCGGCAGTTTTCGTCCACATGCACATAACCGTTTTCATCCAACAGCAAGTTTGCTTCCGGTGCGGCCAGATTTTCCGTGTTGGGTTTGCGGCCAGAAGCGACAATCAATCTGTCCACCCGTAGGGTGTGCGAGCCTTCCTGGTCTTGGTATTCGACCACGACTTTTTTACCGGTTTTTTTCGCCGCCGTCACCCGTGCGCCCAGGCGCAAATCCATGCCTTGTTGGCTATAAATACGGTAAGCTTCGCGGGAAATTTGTTGGTCGGGCAAGGGCAAAAAACTTTCTTGTGCTTCCAACAATATCGTCTCAGCCCCTAGGCGGTTCCAAATACTGGCCAGCTCCAGGCCAATGGCCCCCGCGCCGATGATCGCCAATTTTTTCGGCAAGGTGGTCATGTTTAAGGCGGCAAAGGAATCGACAATAAATTCGTTGTCAACTTTGGCATAAGGCAACGGGATGGGTGAGGAGCCGGTTGCCAGAATGATATGTTTGCCATCCAGGCGATAGGGTTCGGAGCCGTCTATGGGAGTCAGGTGTAGCTGCCGGGGTTTGACCAGTTTGGCGGTGGCATGGAAACTGTCAATTTTATACTGGTTGAACAAGTCGGTGATTTTATGCCCTAACGCATCAATAATAGCGTCTTTGCGCTGGATCATCGCGGCAATATCAACACTGATAGTGTCGACATGAATCCCATGCTTTTTTAGCTCATGGTTGACCGAGTGGTACAATCTTGCCGATTCCAGTAGCGTGATGGAGGCGACGCAACCGGAATTCAGGTGCGAGCCGCCCAAAATACGCTGCCCCTTTTTATTACGCCAGTTATCAACACAGGCTGTTTTTAAGCCGAGCTGGGCACAGCGGATGGCACTGGAGTAACCCGCAGGGCCAGCGCCGATGACGATGACATCATAAGTCGGGGATATTTTTGGCATAATTTTAGATGTTCAACAGTAGGTGGGCGGGAGCTTCCAAGCATTCTTTAATGGTCACCAAAAACTGCACGGCTTCACGGCCATCGACCAGGCGGTGGTCATAGGAGAGGGCCAGATACATAATCGGCCTGATGACGATTTGGCCGTTTTCCACCACCGCCCGTTCCTTAATCGCGTGCATCCCTAAGATGGCGCATTGCGGCGGATTGAGGATGGGGGTTGAGAGCATCGAG
Organism: Methylovulum sp.; assembly: GCA_028713595.1. Taxonomy (GTDB): domain Bacteria; phylum Pseudomonadota; class Gammaproteobacteria; order Methylococcales; family Methylomonadaceae; genus Methylovulum. The sequence continues at coordinate 3,160 of JAQTNZ010000175.1, forward strand.
CCGAACACGCCGCCATTGGTGATGGTGAAGGTGCCGCCTTTGAGGTCGTCGTAGGTCAAAGTGCCAGAGCGGGCTTTTTCGCCATAATCAACGATACATTTTTCAATGCCGGCAAAATCCAATTGGTCGGCATCATGCAGGACGGGCACAATCAGGCCGCGCGGGGTGCTGACGGCAATGCCCAGATCATAGTAACCGTGATAAATGATGTCATTGCCATCAATAGAGGCGTTGATGGCAGGGAATTTTTTCAACGCTTCGATGGAGGCTTTAACAAAAAAAGACATAAAGCCCAGCTTGACTTTATGTTTTTCTTCAAAACGGCTTTTATATTGGTTGCGCAAATCAATGACGCTTTGCATGTTGACTTCATTAAACGTGGTCAACATGGCGGCATTTTGTTGCGCTTGTAGCAAACGTTCGGCCACTTTGGCGCGTAGGCGGGTCATGGCGACACGTTGCTCAGGGCGCAAGTTGGAAGGCGGCGTAGTGACGGTGGTGGCGACCGCCCCTGTATTTGGCGCATTGGCTGGGGCGGGTGTTGGTGACGGCTCTTTCGGAGCCGCTGCCGCAGCTACCGGTTCGGGCTTAGGTGCGGCTTCGGCGGGCTGTTTGTGCAAATGCTCCAGCACGTCAGTTTTGGTCAAGCGGCCACTTTTGCCGGTGCCGGTGATTTGCGCAGGGTCTAAGGTGTTTTCGCTAATCAGGCGGCGCACCGAAGGGCTTAACGGAATGGCGGCGGCAACCGGCTCCGGTTGTGCCGTGGCGGTTTTTTCGCCAGTGGCCTGGGCGATGCTGATCAGCGCCAGCACTTCGTTGCTGGTCACTATCGCGCCGTCTTCTTTTAACACTTGGCTGAGGATACCGGCTTCAGGAGCAGTGACTTCTAGGGTGATTTTGTCGGTTTCCAAATCAACTAAGGCTTCGTTTTTGTTGACAGGATCACCGGCTTTTTTGTGCCAATGGATTAAAGTGGCATCGGCTACGGATTCGGGTAAATTGGGGACTAAGACTTCAATGCTCATGTTATTTTCCTGAAGGTTTTCCATAAAGGGCTGTCTGGACGACGGCTTTTTGTTGTTCGATATGTACATGAAAGCTACCGACGGCGGGGGAGGCGGAAGGTTCGCGGCCTGCGTAAGTGACTTTGATAGAGGCGGGTAGGTTATCGATAAAATGGTGGCTGGAATTATACCAAGCCCCTTGGTTTTTAGGCTCTTCCTGACACCAGACGAATTCTTTCAAATTCGGGTACTTGGCCAGTTCGGCCTTAAACAGGTCCAGCGGGAAAGGGTACAGTTGCTCAATCCTGGCGATGGCGACATGTTTGAGGTCAGCCTCGCGGCGGCTTTCCAACAAGTCGTAATAGACTTTGCCCGCGCACAACACCAAGCGGGTGACTTTTTTCGGTGCCAGCGCGTCCTGTTCGCCAATAATGGTTTGGAACTCACCGGAAGTCAGGTCTTCCAAGGTGGACACCGCCAACTTGTGGCGCAGCAGACTTTTCGGGCTCATCACGATTAAGGGCTTGCGGTAAGGCCGCAGCAATTGCCGCCGTAACAAATGGAAGATTTGCGCCGGGGTGGTGGGCGTACACACCTGCATATTGTGTTCGGCACACAATTGCAGATAACGCTCCAGCCGCGCCGAAGAATGCTCAGGGCCTTGGCCTTCAAAACCGTGTGGCAACAGCATCACCAGCCCGCACAGCCGCCCCCATTTGGTTTCGCCTGAGCTGATAAACTGGTCGATCAGCACTTGGGCGCCATTGGCAAAATCGCCAAATTGGGCTTCCCAGATCACCAACGTGTTCGGCGTGGTGGTGCTATAGCCGTATTCAAAGCCCAACACCCCCGCTTCGGACAGCAACGAATCGAACACTTGCGCCCGCCCCTGATCCTTATCCAAATGCTTGATGGGTGTGTGGGTTTTGTTGTTGATCTGGTTATGCAGCACGGCATGACGGTGGACGAACGTGCCGCGCCCGACATCTTGCCCGGTCAGGCGGACCTTGTATTTTTCCATCAATAGCGAGGCGTAGGCCATATTTTCGGCAAAACCCCAATCCAACGGCATCGCCCCGGCCGCCATTTTCCGGCGGTTCTCCATGACTTTGGCAACTCTTGGGTGCAATTCAAAGCCTGCGGGCAGGCGTTGCATCCGGTCATTGCAAAAACGCAGGCGATCCAGCGAAATGGCCGTGTTGCAAGGCATGTTCCAGTGTTTGTTGAGAAACTGGTTCCATTGCGTTGAATACGAGTAACTACGGCTGTCCAACACCGGCCTGGAGACGATTTTTCCGGCCTCCAGCAAGTCTTGGTAAGCTTTAGCCATGTCTTTGGCTTGTGCCGAGGTGATGATGCCTTCGGCAATGAGCTTGTCCGCATACAATTTGCGGATGGGCTTATGTTTACGGATTTTTTTATACATCAACGGCTGGGTTGCCGCCGGTTCATCGGCTTCGTTATGTCCTAAGCGGCGGTAACAAATCAGGTCAATGACCACATCCCGATTAAAAGCCATACGGAAATCGACCGCCAGCTGGGTAACAAACAGCACCGCTTCGGGGTCATCGCCGTTGACATGGAAAACGGGGGCCTGGATCATCCGCGCGACATCGGTGCAATACGGCGTGGAACGGGCATCCAACGGGTTGCTGGTGGTGAAGCCAATTTGGTTGTTGATGACAATATGGATAGTCCCGCCGGTGGAAAAGGCGCGGGTTTGCGACATGTTCAGCGTTTCCATGACGATGCCTTGGCCTGCAAATGCCGCGTCACCGTGGATCAGCACCGGAATCACCGTGCTATGGCCGTCTTTGCCCGCCCGGTCTTGACGCGCCCTGACCGAGCCTTCCAC
>JAQTNZ010000176.1 GCA_028713595.1 Methylovulum sp.
TGGGCGATATGTTGGAAGGGCAAAAACAACATCCGCTCACGGCCAAATTGCTTCTCCCAACGGGGAATATAGTCGGCATAATTGCCACGGTGAGCGATATCAGGGTCTTTGTCCCAGTCCAGCCACACCGCTTCCGGTTCATTGCCTGAGCACCCGCGCCGTTCGGCATTCATGCGCAATTGTGACAAGGCGCGGTCAACGGGATCACGGATCAGCCAAATAATGTTCACTGCGCCTAAAAAGCGTTTGACGTAAGCGATGCCCTCATCACCGATGGCGCAATATTCAGGGGTGATGTCACCCAGTAGCTTGCCTTTGGCGGCTTGGCGCTGGAAGGCCTGCCGATACCATTCTTCGGTAAACAAAGGTTTGCAAGCCATGGTCGCCAGATAACGGACATACCTAAAATCAACGCTGTTTGTGTGGTTAAGATAGTCTTTCAGCATATTTTTGACCGCTTGCTCGATATGCCAGCCTGTCCAGGCGCGGTTGTCCGGGCAATACAAATGGTCAAAATAATGCAGTTCCTTGATCGGCGGCAGCCAAATCCCCGGATGTCGGCGTATCTGCTCGTACAGCCAAGACGTGCCGGCTTTTTGTACGCCTATACACAGGAAGGAAGGAAGGTGGTTCATGCCAGACGCGGTGTTGTTAGGAAATGTGTCAGAAAAATTACAAGATAGTTTAACTTAATTTATATGACAGCTTGATGATGGCAAGCTGATAACGCAACAGCCGATCAACATCTTTTTTGCGCTGGTCTGGCGCGTGGGCTATCGTTGGACGCTAACCGCTTACTCTTCTTCCCCATAAGGGAAGCCCTGTTGCGCGGCATAACGGCGGGCTATCGCCGTGAACAGCACCGACTTAAGCACCCGTGGCCGCTGGATCAGCATTTGCCAATAGCGTTTTAAGCCACGGCGTTGCCGGGCTTGCTGATGGAACGCCTGCGCCGAAAATTGCCCGGCAAAGATGGCTTGCACGGTGGGCTTAAGCAAGCCCATCTCCGCCAGCCATTGCGGGATATGATGCCCTACCACCGGCACTTTCAGCTTGACCAGCGCCGGATTGCCCGCCACCAGCAATTGCACATGGCGGGCATCTAAGGTTAATAGCGGGTCATAGACCACATACGCCTGTTTGGCCTGCTTAAAGCCTTCCGCCGCGTTGATAAGGCCGTCTTGCCACTGGCTACGGTCAACAAAGCCGAAACGGGTTTCCCAAGGGGCCAGTTGCGCCGATAAGCTCGCTTGTGGGTTCAGCGCCAGTACGGTGGTGGCGCTGACCGCATCTGCGTGGGCCAGGGCGGCAAAACCGCCCATGCTGCCGCCGTAAGTGATGACCTCGGCAAAGCTGGCAAAAAAACCGCGTGAGCGCATTTGCGCAAAAAAAACTTGCAAATCGGCTTGTCGGTACCAATCGCATTCCTTAATCATCACCGCCATCACCGAATAACCCAACCCTTGCAAAAAACTTATGCCCCAGCCTTCACGCTGCTCGCCTAAGGTTTTTTTTCTGCCCATAGGCTCAAACGTTACCACCAGCTTGGTTGTCGTGTCCGCCAGGAACATGTCAATCCGGTAATGTGGCAAATTGATAAAAAAACGCGAACCGGCGGGGGCTGGTTTTTCCACATCCGCTAGGTCAGCGGCGCGGGTGTTAAAGGGTGTCGGCATGGTGGTCAAGGGTTGGAGGGGCGAGCACCGCCCTTAAGGTTATCGGCACAAATGCCCCTCATCCCAATCATTAAGACGTAGCGGCTTCTGTTTCCTTAACGCCGTAATGGCTTTCGATATAGCGTTGGACAATTTCTTGAAATTCTTCGGCAATGCGGTCGCCTTTTAAGGTCACGGTTTTTTCGCCGTCTTCATAAACAGGGGCGACTGGGGTTTCGCCGGTGCCGGGCAAGCTGATGCCGATATTGGCGCTTTTGCTTTCACCCGGGCCATTGACCACACAGCCCATGACCGCCACTTCCATCGCCTCAACGCCCGGATATTGGCTACGCCAGACCGGCATTTGGTCACGCAAGTAGCTTTGGATGTCCATTGCCAATTTTTGGAAATAATCGCTGGTGGTGCGCCCACAGCCAGGACAAGAAATGACCATCGGCGTAAACGAGCGGAAACCCATGGTTTGCAATATTTCTTGGCCGACAATGACTTCTTGCGTCCGTGACGTGCCCGGTTCAGGGGTTAGGGAGATACGGATGGTGTCGCCTATGCCTTGCTGCATCAGCACCGACAGGGCGGCGGCGGAAGAGACTATCCCTTTGGAACCCATGCCCGCCTCGGTCAGTCCCAAATGCAAGGCGTAATCGCAACGGCTGGACAGGTCTTGATAAATGGCGATCAGTTCTTGGACATTGCTGATTTTACAGGATAAGATGATTTTATTTTTGCTTAAGCCCAACTCCTCGGCTTTGGTGGCGCTTTCCAGCGCGGATAGCACTATCGCCTTGCGGGTGATGGCGGCTAACGGCTCAGGATTGCTTAAGGCGCGGTTATCGTCCAATAAACGGGTGAGTACGGCTTGGTCAAGGCTGCCGCCGTTGACCCCGATCCTGACCGGCTTGTCATAGCGGCAGGCGAATTCGATCATCTGCTGGAATTGCGGGTCACGGCTACGCCCACGCCCGACATTGCCCGGATTGATGCGGTATTTGTCCAACGCTTGGGCGCAATCGGGATATTTTTCCAATAATTTATGCCCATTAAAATGAAAATCGCCGACAATAGGCACCGAATAGCCTTTTTTGTCCAATTGGTTGCGGATTTCCGCCACCGCTTGCGCGGCTTCCTCGGTGTTGACGGTAATGCGCACCAATTCAGAGCCTGCCGTGGACAGCTCGATAATTTGCTTGACCGTGGAGTGGATGTCGGCGGTGTCGGTGTTGGTCATCGACTGCACCACAATCGGCGCGCCCCCGCCAACCTTGACATTACCGACCATAACCGGATGGGTGATTTTTCTTAGGCTTAGAGACATGGGTAAAATCTTCTTAGGAAATGAATAGGATTAACAGCATTATACGCGATAGCGGCGGCTGAGGCGACGTTGTCAAATGGCCGCCGCGCTTATTTGGGCGCAGGGGCTGGAGTAGGTACCGGAACTGGAACGGCCACCGGCGACTCTACGGTTTTGGTGGTTTCGACCGGCTTTAATTTTTCCCGGTGGCCTTCCCCCCAGAGCGTCAGCGTAATCATCACCAGCACGGTAGTGATGATGACAATTAAAAAACGGTCGGGTTTTTTTAAGAAAAATAACGGCCATTGGGGTTTAATCATCCCGATGATAAAAAAAAGGACAGTCCATAAAGCCATGTCGATAGCGGCTGTTATCATTGTATTTACCTGTTAAGCTTAGGTTTAGAAAAGTACAGCGTTAGCTGTGTTAAAGTTTTGCAAGGCCACGCAAACCAATGGCGGCGGCAATGTGCCTATTTTAAACATTTAAACGCTGCCGCGCTTTGGTTTGCCGATTATTTTAGGGGTCTTGCCCTCTACTTTATCGCAGCGGGGCAAATTGACAAGGCATAAGTTAAGCCAAAAAGCAGCAGTCATTCATCATCACACGGGGGTTGTTATGGGCGGTTTTGGTATTTTTGCATTAGTTTTGCTGGTGTTCGCCATTTTATTGGTGCTGATGAGCGTCATTTCCGTGCCGCAGGGTATGGAATATACGGTTGAGCGGTTTGGTAAGTATACCAACACCCTCACCCCCGGCCTGAATATTATCATGCCGATCATTGACAGGATCGGCAAGAAAATGATTATGATGGAGCAAGTCATGGATGTGCCGTCACAAGAAGTCATCACCAAAGACAATGCGATGGTGACGGTGGACGGCGTGGTGTTTTATCAGGTCATGGATGCCGCCAAAGCCGCCTATGAAGTCAGCAAACTGGATTGGGCCATCCTCAATCTGGTCATGACCAACATCCGTACCGTCATGGGTTCGATGGACTTGGACGAGCTATTGTCACGCCGTGACGACATCAACGCACGGCTATTGACCGTCGTTGATGATGCCACCACCCCGTGGGGCATTAAGGCGACCCGTATCGAAATCAAGGACATTGCCCCACCTAAAGATTTGGTGGAAGCGATGGGGCGGCAAATGAAAGCGGAACGGCTGAAACGGGCCTCCATTCTGGAAGCCGAAGGCCTAAGACAATCGGAAATCTTACGCGCCGAAGGGGCGCAACAGGCGGCGATTTTGGATGCCGAAGGCCGCAAAGAAGCCGCCTACCGTGATGCCGATGCCCGCGAACGCTTGGCGCAAGCCGAAGCCAAGGCCACCCTGATGGTGTCCGAGGCCATCAGCCAAGGCGACATTAACGCCATCAATTATTTTGTCGCCCAAAAATATATCGAGGCCTTAAAAGTCATAGGTTCCGCCAACAACAGCAAACTTATTTTTATGCCTTTGGATTCGTCCGGCGTGATTGGCGCTTTAGGCGGCATTGGCGAATTGGCTAAAGAAACCCTGCTCAAAACCCCTAAGAGCGGCCAATAACAATGGCGGACTTTAGTGTTGTGTTTTGGTATTGGTGGGTGCTGGCGATTGGGTTTTTGGTCATCGAAATGCTGGTGTCAGGGTTTTTCTTTTTATGGATGTCCGCCGCCGCCCTTTGCACCGGCCTGCTGGTCTGGTTAATGCCCGCCGCCAGCATGGACATGCAGGTGTTTGTCTTTTCGCTGTTGTCGATTTTGGCGATAGGGACGTGGAAAGTGTTCGCCAAACACACCACGATCAGCTCGGATAAGCCCTTGCTCAACAAACGGGGGGCGCAATATGTGGGCAGGGTCTTTAACCTCTACGAAGCCATAGAAAACGGCCAAGGCAAAATAAAAGTCGATGATTCCATCTGGAAAGTGCAGGGCGAAGATTGCGCCCTAGGCACTAAAGTCAAAGTCATCGCCGTCAACGGCACGGTGTTTGCCGTGATTGTTGTCGAATAGGCCATAGGATGGTGGCTGGCATTTTTAGGCCTGATAAGTATGGCGCTCCTTAAAGATGCAAGCCCCTGTTTTCTATCAGGGCCGGTGCGCTTGTGCCAGCCATTGGCGGACAATCCTCGTTTTTTAAGGCGGACTGCTATAATTAACGATTTTATGGGGGGGGTGTCCAAGACTCCCGACCTCTTGCGTTTAAGCGCACCCTGGTTTTAGGATGATAGGCGACTGCCATGTTAAGCCAGCTTTAACAACACTTTGTTTGCCAATTGAATGTCTCGCTTAACCCTTGCCCCAGCAAAACCCAGCCAGCAGCGGCCTATCCAAGCGACAGCCATCGCTTGCCTTATCTCCATCGCCTTGCACACGCAAATTTGGCACGCTTGGCAAGGCATGGCCCCACCGCCATTGCCCGAAGTCAAGCCGCCCTTGGTGGTCGAAGTGGCCTTAACCAGTGCCCCCAGCCCCCAGCCGCCCACCGCTGTCGTGGCTCCGCCGCCGCCCGTGCCGCCCGCTATCGTCAAGCCCCAACCGGCCCCGCCTGAAAAAGCCAAAGCCAAGCCAGTCAGCCCACCCAAACCTAAGCTTGCTGTTAAGCCAGTTGTGCCGAAAAAACCGGCGCCACCGGACAAACCTAAGGCAGACCCAGCACCACCCGCGCCGCCCACTTTCAGCGCCCCGCCGCCCCTATTTACGCCCGCGCCAGCCCAAGCCAGCCCTAAACCTGCACCCGCCCCTGTCGCCGCGCAGCCGCTGGTTAAAGCCGCTTATTCGGCACCCGGCTTAAAAAACCCGCCGACCCGTTATCCGAAAATTGCACAAATGCGCCAATGGGAAGGCACGGTCACGCTTGAAGTGAAAGTGCTGGCGGACGGTTCGGCGGGTGAGGTCAGGATAGTCAGTGGCAGCGGCCATGAAATCCTTGATGAATCGGCGGTCGAGCAAGTCAAGGCCTGGCGCTTTATCCCCGCGCACCGGGGCGACAAAACGGTCGAGGACTGGGTGCGCGT
>JAQTNZ010000177.1 GCA_028713595.1 Methylovulum sp.
TTGGTACATGGCGCTGGACAACAATTCCAGATAGCCGATATAACCCAAACCACCGACCGCGAAGACTACGCCAAAGAAGAACAGTAACGTGTCCCATTCGGCATGGCGGACTTTGTTGAAAATGTCAAAGCCTTCTTCGCCTGCTGGAGTGTGCGCGACTTTAATATAATAGCCGTACAACATTAATGCGGACAAGCCCACCATCATACCCATGAACGGTGGCAAGTGCAGGGCTTGTTTAAAGCTGACTGCGGTGGCGATGGTGAATAGGAACATCACGCAAATTTGGACCGCACCGTACTTTAACCGGACGGCTTCTTCGGTGGTTTCTTTGGGTTGCTCATCGGGTACGGCAAAATACATCACCGCCGCTGGCACCGCATAGTTGACCAGTGAAGGGATGAACAATCTGAAGAAATCGAAGAATTCGGCATATTCAGCTTGCCAAACCATCAAGGTGGTAATGTCGCCAAACGGACAAAACGCACCGCCCGCATTGGCGGCAATCACCAAGTTGACAAAACCGATGCTGACAAACTTAGGATTGTCGGAACCCACCGCCAGAACCACCGCACCGACCAACAGCGCCGCTGTCAGGTTGTCCGCTACGGATGATAAGAAAAACGTGATGATACCCGTAATCAAAAACAATTTACGGTAGCCAAATTGTCTTCTCACCAACCATGAGCGCAACGCTTCAAACACGTTACGTTCGGCCATGCTGTTGATATAGGTCATGGCGACCAGCAAAAACAGCATCAGCTCGGCATATTCTTTCAAATCATGCTCAAAAGCCGCGTGCATTTCCTCAGCCGGCACCCCTTTTTGCTGCGCCAAAATGGCCGCATGCGCCCAGATGATGCCTGCCGCCAATATGACCGGTTTGGATTTACGCAAATGCGTAAATTCTTCGGTCATCACAAAACCGTAAGCGATGATAAAAATCAATACGGTATAAATGCCCCGTTGGGTGCCGGTCATGTCAAGGTTAGCAAACCCCTCCGTTTCCGCCATTGCCAACTGCGGCACTAGCATAACTAGTAGTGTCACCAATAAAAAACGAACCACAATATATCCTCCTCTCTGTTTAAGTATAATTTGAACAAATACACAAAATTTAACACTTAATGGTATCACCATCTAATAAATTTTGTCATTTTATGAAGCAGAGTATATGATGGATAGCCCTGATTTATCGCCTGAAAGGTATCCCAAACACGCATCATGTATCAGTATAACGAAATAGACCAAACCCTTGTCAATGAACGGGTCGCCCAGTTTAGACGGCAAACCGAAAAGTATTTGCAAGGCGAGCTGGATGCCGACCAGTTCCGCGCCCTGCGCCTTAGAAACGGGCTTTATATCCAAACCCATGCGCCCATGTTGCGGGTCGCCATTCCTTACGGTTTGCTCAGTTCGGTACAAGTGCGCAAATTGGCGCATATCGCCAGGACTTACGACAAAAACTATTGCCATTTCACCACCCGTCAAAACGTCCAATATAATTGGCCTAAGCTGGAACAAGTGCCGGATATTTTGGCGGAATTGGCGACCGTGCAAATGCACGCCATCCAAACCAGCGGCAATTGTATGCGCAACACTACGTCCGACCATTTGGCGGGAGTGGCGGTCGATGAGTTGGAAGACCCGCGCCCGTATTGCGAAATTATTCGCCAATGGACGACGTTGCACCCTGAGTTTGATTATCTGCCGCGTAAATTTAAAATCGCCGTCAGCGGTGCGGCGCATGACCGTGCCGCCACCCAATTCCATGACATTGGCGTGCATTTGGTTAAAAATGACGCGGGGGAGATCGGTTTTAGGATTTTGGTGGGCGGCGGCTTAGGGCGTACCCCCATCATCGGCCAAGTGATCCGACCCTTTTTGGAAAAAAAGGACTTATTGTCTTATCTGGAAGCCATCCTCAGGATTTATAACCTGTTTGGCCGCCGCGACAACAAATACAAGGCGCGGATTAAAATTCTCGTTAAGGAGACGGGCTTGGATACTTTTACCGAGATGGTTGAGGCCGAATGGGCGCGGATTAAAGATGGCATGGAATTGTCAGCCGCCCAGATCGAAGCGATTAAAGGCCATTTCAGCTTGCCCGCTTACGATACTGGGGCGGCGGCTGACTTGACGTTCGGCCAGCACTTGCAGGACAACCCGGCGTTTGCAAAGTGGTATAAATACAATACCGTCAGCCATAAGGTGCCTGGCTACCGTGCCGTGTTCCTGTCGCTCAAAGCCCCTGACGTGCCGCCTGGCGACATCACTGACACGCAACTGGATGCCGTCGCTGACTTGGCGGACGTGTACAGCTTTGGCGAATTGCGCACCACCCACCGCCAAAACCTGATTTTTGCCGATGTCAAACAGGCGGATTTGTTCGGCTTGTGGCAACAACTGGTCGGGTTAAATTTAGCCACGCCCAATATCGGCACGGTCACTGACATGATCTGCTGCCCTGGCTTGGATTTTTGCTCGCTCGCCAACGCCGGTTCCATCGGTATTGCCAAAGAAATCAATGACGCGTTAGATGATATGGATTACCTGCATGACATTGGCGATGTCAAAATCAATATGTCCGGTTGTATGAACGGCTGTGCGCACCAAAGTGTCGGCCACATCGGCATTTTGGGGGTCGATAAAAAAGGCACTGAATGGTATCAGCTGACGTTGGGCGGTTCGTCCGAAAATGAGGCCGCCATCGGCGAACGTTTGGGGCCTGCGGTCGCCAAAACCGAAATAACCCAAGCGGTCACGACAATACTGTCAGTCTACGTCAAGCAACGCCTCGAAGACGAAAGCTTTCTGGACATGGTAAAACGGGTAGGTATCGACCCTTTCAAGGAGCAAGTATATGCAAGTCATTAAAGACAGCCAAATTATTGATGACAACTGGCAATCATTGGCCGATGGTGCCGAAGTGGCGGCGGCGGGTGACATCAGCGTGTCCTTAAGCCGTTGGCGGCAGGATAAGGCGCAATTGTTGGCTCATGACGGCAAACTGGGCATACGCATCAGCCCTGCTGATAATGTCGCCGATTTTGCCGGGGATTTGGACAAAATCGCCTTGGTTGAGTTGGATTTCCCTGATTTTGCCGATGGCCGTTTGTTTTCCCACGCCTGGCTGTAGCGCAACCGTTATGGTTTCCAAGGCGAAATCCGCGCCACAGGTCAGTATATGCCCGATCAGGTGTTTTATTTGTCGAGGGTGGGGGTGAATGGGTTCAAGCCCGGCAATGCGGAAAGGCTACCGGTGGAATTGGGTTATTTGCACGATTTTACCGTCACTTATCAGGCTTCGGTAAATTAGGCATCGGGTTGTTAGGCAGTGCTGATAAACCCGTCAAACCGGAAGGCTTTGGCGGGTTTTTTTATGGTAATCCACCTGGGGAATAGCTAGATTTAGTGGTTTGGGTGGTTTACGATGCGACTCTAAAATTCTTTAGGAGAATTGTTATGTATGCCTATAAAGAAACGCTCACGCTGGAAAATCCGCAACAACTTAATTTAAGTCGGCCTTTGCCTTTTTTAAGGGGCAAAACGGTAGAGGTGTTAGTGCTTGTTGATGACGATAACGATGACATTATTTCTGACGAAACAGATGCTGTTCTGCAAGATAAAAGTTTAATGGAACAGATAGCTTTATCCGCCCAAACTTATCAACAGCATGGCGGTTATCAGGTTTCGCCCGAGGAAATCAATGAGATCCTTAGTATTTGAAGGCAAAACGTGGGAGGTTTATGAGACGTTGCGGCAAAAAGATAAAAAACAACATGAACAATTGTGCCGCATTTTAAAAGAAATGCTCAGAAATGATCCGCGTACTGGTTTGGGCAAGCCTGAACCGCTTAAGCATCAGTTAACGGGATTGTGGTCGCGCAGATTGTCCCAAAAAGATAGGTTGGTTTATCGTTTTGATGAGCAAGCTATTTTTATATTTGCGATTGGCTCGCATTATGAAGACTGATTGCCAAATAGGGGTTATAAGGCGTATAGAATGATGGGGTTTCGGATATGGTGTCAGGCCGTCCAAATCTCTCGTAATGAGGGACGGCCTGTCAACAATTAACCCAATCTCCCCACCGCCACCTTAGCCAACTCGCTCAAGCCTTCGCCGCCGTTTTGGTAATGGGCGATGATGGCTAGTCGCATTCTCGGTTCCCATGATCTCATGAGGTGGTTTTTTACGCCTTCGGCGGCGACTTCCTTGTCCGGCTCGGCATTAAAAAAATCGCTGATGTCATTAGCCATTTTGATGAGTCTGTCTGTTTTCATGGTCTGCTATATCTATTTTTTTAAGTATGGTGAGGGTGTAGTAAACGTTGCGGATGGGTATACACGACATGTTGCCGGTCACGCGCAAAGCCGATCAGGGTCACGCCGGTGTCGTTGGCCAAACGGATGGCTAGCCCCGTGGGCGCGGAAATGGCGGCCAGCAAAGTAACGCCGACAAACGCGGTTTTTTGCACCATTTCATAACTGGCGCGGCTGGTGACAATAACAAAGCCCGCGCTGAGGTCGCGCTTGCTTTTCAGCAATAGGCCAATGAGCTTGTCCAAGGCGTTATGCCGCCCGACATCTTCGCGCAAGTCAACAATGCCTTGCCCAGGTACTGCCCACGCGGCGGCATGGACGGAGCCGGTCAATTTATTGAGTTTTTGCCGCTGTTTGACTTCGGCCAAGGCGCCGATAAGCTCATCGGACGTGACCTGTAGATTGCCATGCACCGGCGGTGGCTGGCGTATCGCCTGCTTTAAGGTGCTGGCGCCACATAAGCCGCAGCCGGTACGCCCAGTGAGGTTGCGGCCTTTATCGGACAGACAGGAAAAGCGTTGTTCAGGGATTTTTAACTGGACTTCAATGCCGTTGGCGCGGTTGTATACCCGCGTGGACAGCAATTCTTGCGGGTCGCCAATAATGCCTTCGGTGATGCTAAAACCCAAGGCGAATTCTTCCAGATTGGTCGGTGTCGCCAGCATGACCACATGCGGTATACCATTGTAAACTAAGGCGATGGGGACTTCTTCGGCGATGTAGTCAAGCTCTTCGGAGCACTGGTTGTTATGCCAGCGCTCCACGGTGCTTTGTTGGTAACTGGGCCATCCTAATTCTAAGGACGGGCCATTAGCCATGGCTCATGCCTTGTGCCAGCAAATCCAATTGTGTTTCACTAAAGTCTTGGTAATTTTCTTGCCATTGTGACAAATGGCTGACTTTCGTGACTTGTACCGCCGTCACTTTATACTCAGGACAGTTGGTCGCCCAATCCGAGTTGTCGGTGGTGATGACGTTGGCACCGGATTCGGGGAAATGGAAGGTGGTGTACACCACGCCCGGTTGTACCCGCTCACTGACCAAGGCGCGTAACACGGTTTCACCGGCACGGCTTTTAATGCCGACCCAGTCATCCGTGTTCAGGCCACGGTCTTCGGCATCATGTGGATGGATTTCCAAGCGGTCTTCCGAATGCCATTGGTTATTCTCGGTACGGCGGGTTTGAGCACCGACATTGTATTGCGACAAGATGCGGCCAGTGGTCAGGATGAGCGGGAACATCGGCGTGACACGCTCTTGTGTGGCGACATAATCGGTCAGCATGAACAAGCCTTTACCGTTGTCACGCATAAATTCTTCAACGTGCATGATCGGTGTGCCTTCTGGTGACTCATCGTTACAAGGCCATTGGATGCTGCCCAGCTCATCAATTTTTTCGTAACTGACTCCGGCAAACGTTGGGGTCAGGGCGGCGATTTCCGCCATGATTTCAGACGGATGGCTGTAATTCATCGGATAGCCCATCGCGTTTGATAGCAATTGGGTGATTTCCCAATCCTGATAACCGGCCAACGGGGTCATCACTTTACGCACCGGCGAAATACGCCGCTCGGCATTGGTGAAGGTGCCGCTTTTTTCTAAGAAAGATGCACCAGGCAAGAAGAC
>JAQTNZ010000178.1 GCA_028713595.1 Methylovulum sp.
TGCTTCATTTGCCGTCAACGTCACTCCGGCCATGCGCCTGATCCGTTTGCTGACACCGGCCATGCGGCGCAACCAAGGCGGCAGCATTGTCAATGTCGGCTACCCCGTCGGCATTATCGGCGCCCGCAAACCCAGCTATGCCGCCAGCAAGGCCGCCCTGCACGGTTTGACGATGAGCTGCGCCAGGCAATTGGGGGGCGACAATATCCGCGTCAATTTGTTATTGCCCGGCCCGACGATAACATACATGACTTGTGATTGGGGGCAAGAACGGCGTGACGGCATTGCCGAAAACACGTTTTTAAAAAGGCTTTGCACGCCGGAAGAAATCGCCAAGACAATTAATTTCCTGATCGGCAATGAGAGCAGTTATATCACCGGCTCGGTGATGGATATGACGGCAGGCAGTTTGTATGGCCACTAAAATACGCTTGGGGCTGATCGGCTTGGGCAATCAGGGGCAGGAATACTTACGGGCAATGGACTGCTGCCGACACACGGAAATTGTGGCGGGATATGATCTCAGCCAAGCCGCGCTCGATAAAACCCGCCGGGAATATCCCGACCTTATTTTGGCCCAATGCCTTGGCCAGCTCAAAGCCTTGCACCTGGATGGCCTTGTGGCCGCCTTACCGCACCATTGTTATGAGGGGATTTGGGCGGAGCTACTGGACTTTAACTGCCCAATACTCAAGGAAAAGCCGCTAGGGCGGACTATTCGTGAAGCCCAACAATTTATCAGCGCGGCAAAGCAACAGGGCTGCCCCATTCAAACGGCCATCCAGCGCCGGCAACACCCCTCTTATATCTGTTTAGCCGAACGCCTTAAAGGCCAAAGCATCAGGGAATTGTCCGTACACATGCACTTGGGGTTTAATCCTGACACCGGGGCAAGCGATTCTTGGCGGTCACAACGGCCCACGGCAGGGGGCGGGGCATTATTGGACAGCGGGTATCATTTGGTCGACCTGGTGCATTTTTTGATGGGGCAGTTCGAGTTGGTCAACGCCTGCTTATGGGATGGCGAAAAACTCATCCAAGCCGAATCCGATACGGTCGAAACAGAAGCCGTCTTATTGGGACGGCAAGGTTCCGCTTGGGTAAGAATCGAGTCGAAATTGTCAGGCGAAAAGTGCGCCGACAGTAAA
Organism: Methylovulum sp.; assembly: GCA_028713595.1. GTDB lineage: Bacteria > Pseudomonadota > Gammaproteobacteria > Methylococcales > Methylomonadaceae > Methylovulum. The sequence goes on from JAQTNZ010000178.1 coordinate 1,149, forward strand.
ACCGGATATAAAAAATCCGAAGCGGCGGACGTATTGACCACCGAAAACCGTTATTTCGCCAACCGCGAAGGCGTTTGGGAAAATGGCGAGCTAATACTGGCATGCGAACGCGGGTGGGAAAAAGCCATTGCCAAGCAATTGGACGACTTCGCGGACAATATCACCGATAAGCGGTGGAACAGCCGTATTATCTGGGAACAACTGCCCGCCATGCAAATGATAGACAGGGCTTATGGTCTTGTTTACACCGCCTGAACATAACCAATATCATGCACACAATCAATGCCGTTAAGCGTATCACCCAGCACTTGATGCTAGGGGACTTTGCCGAAGTCCGCCGCTGCTGCCGCCGCGCCGATATTCCAGAAAATGTTGCCGCCTGGGGACTGGCCACGATTAACGACACCTTAACACCCCAGCAAAAGCAGTCTGTTAATGAAGCGGTGATGGCCGGCCACAATGGATGGAAGGCATATTATGAAGGCGACTATGTCAACAGCCTGCAATTTTTTATCAACGCGTTAAACGGCAATTCTGGCGAGCGCATAGGCTTAGGGTTGGCAAAAGTCTATACCCGTTTAGGGCATTGGGATACCGCCAAGCAATGGCTATTGCATGAGTTGCCCCATGCCCGCCAGCACAATGAGTTATTCACGCAGGCGGAATGTTATGGCGCCCTGGGGGAAGTGTTCCTACGCGCAAACCATAATAAGCCCGCTTATGAATGTTTTGGCAATGCCTTTCATGTTTTGCCTAAAGGGAGTTCACAGCGGGAAAAACAATACAATTATCAGGCAAGCGCGTTAATGCGTACCGGCAATGAAGGCCTTGCCGAACAATGCCTGATGTCGGCGTTATACTTGGCGGCGGATAAACAAACCGACAGCGTTTGGCACAGTTTGGCCCGCTTGCAGTTTTTATGGCTGCAACAAAACAAGCCCGATCCGGTGTCTGAGCATTATCCTGGGCATCTTCGGCAAAAGCCGCCGACCGGTATTGCCGAAGGGTTTTTAATGATGGGCTTGGCATTTTTGGCTAACAGGCAAGCGCGGCGGCAGGAAGCGGTTGGCTGGGCCGAAAAGGCTTGCGCCTGTTTTAATACACAATATCCAACGGAAGCATACTGGGCAAAAAAACTGCTGTGCGTTCTTGAAGGCGGCCGCCCGACTACGGCATTGGACCGGGTTATCCCGACTATTGACCCCATAGGCCCCCTCACACTCCCGGATTCTTTAATTGAAGCCGCTTGGTATGGCATTGAATTGCCCAATCAAGGCTTCGCGCCCCTTGGCCAAGCCCAGGACATAGCAACCCTTTGGGAAGCCCGGCGATTATTTTTTATCTGATGCGGTTTGGCGGCACAACAAAATTGCCAAACCGAATTTCTGATCCCGACAGGTTTATAGTACCGTCCAGTTATTCATCAATAAGCAGACCAACATGGCACATGAACTGAAAGAAAGCGCTATTATGCAAATCCTGGATTGGACTTATGACAAGGCGATAAACGGGATACCCGGTTTAGATTCCGCCGAAGAAATGGCGGAGGATTATCTTCAAGGCGACGGCTCTTTGGCCGATAAAGTCAATTCGTTAATCCGTATGCAAAACACCAAAGCCGCCGCATCGGGCTTTTTATCGGGATTGGGCGGCATTTTGCTGTTGCCCGTATCGGTGCCGGCAAATGTCAGTTCCGTCATGTACGTCCAGGTCAGGATGGTCGCCGCCATCGCCAAAATGACCGGCCACATCATTAAAGATGATAGGGTCAAATCATTGGTTTTCTTATGTTTAGTGGGTGACGCGGCTAAAGACGTCCTGAAAGACACGGGCATTGCCATCGGCACCAAAATGGCCACCAGCGCAATCAATAACCTGTCGGCCAAAACCATCACCGCGATTAACCAAAAAGTCGGCTTTAAGTTAGTGACTAAATTCGGCGAAAAGGGGGCGGTCAATTTAGGTAAGGCCGTCCCTATTCCGTCGGAGGCTTGATCGGCGGCACGCTTGACCTGGCCACCACCAATCTTATTGGCAATTTTGCCCGCAACACCTTTGTCGGTAACAGTTAGCGCCGCTCGTGAAAATCCTAATGGCCCCATTCAGCATTGGCTCCTTAGCCGTTTCAAATGGGGCATAAAGCAAAACCGGCGGTAAGTAACCATCGGATTATTTTTAGGCCCAGCCGGATAGGGAAGGGCTCCCGGCAATTTAATTTTTTAATCCGCCAACCCGTATTTTTTTCAAACAGACACGCGAATGGAACATCCTAACCAATACCCCAAAAGAATTTTGCTGGCAGTCAGCGGCATGTCCCCACAAATTGTCACCGAGACCTTATATGCGCTGGCCATTACCCAACAAGAACAACCCACTGAAATCCATTTGATCAGCACCAACACCGGCAAACAAAAAGCGGTGGAGCAATTGTTGCACCCTGAAAACGGTAAGTTCCATCAATTGTGCCGGGATTACCGTCTGGAAGGCATCCGCTTCAGTGCGGACTCCATTTATGTGATCCCCGATAAATGCGGGGCGTTGTTGGATGACATTAAAACCCCCGAAGAAAACGAAGCGGCGGCGGATTTCATCACCCAAAAAGTCAACGAATTCACCCGTAATGAAGACAGCGTCCTGTATGTTTCCATTGCTGGCGGGCGTAAAACAATGGGTTATTATCTGGGTTATGCCTTAAGTTTATATGGCCGCGCCCAAGACCGATTGTCGCATGTGCTGGTGACGGAACATTATGAAAATTTGGCCGACTTCTTTTATCCCACCCCTTACAGCCAGATCATTAAAGACCGCAATAACCAGGAACTGGACACGCAATCCGCACAAATTATGCTTGCGAATATCCCGTTTGTGCGCTTGCGCGGCGGCATCCCGCATTTCTTGCTTGAAGGTAAGGCCAGTTTTAGTGACAGCATTCGGTTTGCGCGGACGGTCGAGTCCGACCCTTTGCTGGAAATCAACGGCAATGGCTTGTTCGCCAACGGCGTCGTGGTGCCGTTGACGGAAATTAATGTGGCTTTTTATTTGTGGATGATCCAACAGACTGTTTTTAAGAAAAGCCAAGTTAAACGCCTGACGAGTGCCAATACGGATTACTCCAGCAGTTTTTTATCGGTTTATAACCGTATTGTCGGTGAATTAAAGGATAATGATAAGACCACAAAGTCCTTACGCGGTGGAATGGGTGCGGAGTGGATTAGTGATCGCCGTAGTGACGTGAACAAAGCCTTTAAAAAAGCCTTGGGTACGAATGCCGCCCAGGCTTTTTTAGTACACAGTATGGGGGAGAAAAACCACCATCGCCATTATTCCTTGACCTTAACTGAGCAACAAATTGTCGGGTTCCCTTCGGCGCTAATCCGGTTGTCAACAGTACAACCGGGTTAGTGCCGGACTAAGCGGCTGACCAGGGGTACGATAACGGTTCCTTCATTGTCCGCAGCAACACTGTCCTCACAGATCAAAAATGGCTTATATTGGTTGGCGCCGCAGCAATTCACCGTCATCCGGTTAGGCCAATATGCCATAGTTTTGGGGGATGGGCCGTCGGATTTATCATTGACGGCATTAGAATCCGCTCCCGTAAACTCAGCATGATGCAAGAACTACCCACCGGAAAAACCAGATTATGACCGACGGACCAACACCAGCAGGATTGGAAACAGGAATTCTCAGCGTCAGGGGTTTGCTTAGCAAGCCCAACCTGCATATTCCCCAGTATCAACGTCCTTACAAATGGACGGCTAAACACATCAATCAATTGTTTGCCGACATCGCGGTTCACAAGGATAAAACTGCCTATCGGCTGGGGACGGTGGTGTTTCATCAGGATGACGGTCAAGAGAATATCGTTGATGGTCAGCAACGGATCATCAGCCTGCTGCTGGCAGTACATGCCTTAATCGCGCTGCGTAAAGAAGGGCTTGCCCGAAGCGACCTAAAAGAGCAGTTAGTTGGGCTCAGCACGGCCATCGATAAAGTAAAGCCCGAATTTACAAACGAGATTTCAATAGCGAATATCCACAATAATTATTTGGAGATTTCGCGCATCATTGCCCGCGCTGATTTTACCGAGGAGTTGATCGATTTCCTGCTGAACCGATGCGAGGTTGTGACTTTCATCCTGACTGACATTTCCGAAGCCTTCCAATTTTTTGATTCGCAGAATGCAAGGGGGCGGGATTTAGACCCCCATGATCTGCTCAAAGCCTACCATTTGCGCGAATTCGGCGCGGGTGACGAAGCGTTGAAAACCCACACGGTAAGCCGTTGGGAAAACAGCGACTCCGCCGAGTTGGCGGCCTTGTTCTCGCACTATTTATACCGCATTCGGAATTGGTCTAAAGGGGCTTCGGCCCGTTACTTCAGCAAGGATGATATCGGTTTGTTTAAAGGTGTCAATATGGAAACTGTTGCCCATTACCCTTATGTCGGGCAAGTGCGCATAGCCCACCATTTTGTCGATAATTACAACAACCAGCATGAGCGGCGAATCGATGCCCAGCTTATGGCTTTGCCGTTCAATCTGGATCAAATCATCATCAATGGCCGCCGTTTTTTTGAAATGACGGCCTATTACCAAAACCAAGTGTCGGGGATCAGCACCCATGCAAAGCCGTTGCCTGAATGGGTAGGCGACAAAGGATTTGATGGTTTTTCCCAAGCCATCATGGCGACGATTAACAGTTATGCGGCGCGGAACCGTACCGGCGACCGCTATGTCCGCACTCTCTTCGACTGCCTGTTGATTTACTACATTGATAAGTTTGGCATGGCGGA
>JAQTNZ010000179.1 GCA_028713595.1 Methylovulum sp.
TTCCTGCGCTCCTCGGTTTTGTCGGGGGTCGGTAAAAGGGGCTTCCTGCCCCTTTACCGACGCGCGGCATCCCTGCCGCGCCCCTTCGGGCTTATCCCGACAAAACCTGCGGTGCTCGGCGCGGCAAACGGGAGTAAAACACGTTACTGCGTAACGTCAGTTATATAAGCAAATGATATAAATATAGCATAACATATCATTAATTGTTGTAGTGCCGCCCTGTTAAGATACAGCCCTATTATTTTGACTATCATTATAGGGATGATTATTTATGAATTTTTTGGCTTATTCTTTTTCCGGCTTTTTGGTCGGCTTGCTAGTGGGTGTCACTGGTGTGGGCGGCGGCTCGTTAATGACTCCGTTACTGGTGTTTCTGTTCGGCTTTAAGCCTTCTGTCGCGGTCGGTACTGACTTATTGTTCGCCGCCATCACCAAAACCGGCGGCGTGTGGGTACACCATACCAAACACAGCTCGGTCGATTGGAAAGTGGTGCGCTGGATGGCGGCGGGCAGCTTGCCGTTTGCCATCGCCACCTTATTGGTGCTGAAACATTTAATGGAGAATGGTCAAGAAATCACCAAGGCCATCACCTTTACCTTGGGGGTCGCGCTGTTGCTCACCGCCCTGTCCTTATTGGTGCGCAGCATCATGATGCGCCGTGCCGCCCAGGTTGTGGTCAGGGAAGAAGAGGAAGATGACCTGCAAGCGATAGGCCGTTTCCACCGGATGCAAATCCCCGCCACCATCCTGACCGGTGCGATATTGGGCATCTTAGTGACCTTATCCTCGGTCGGTGCCGGTGCTTTAGGCACGGTCGCCCTGTTGTTCCTGTACCCGAAAATGCGCACGGTCAAAATTGTCGGCACCGATTTGGCCCACGCCATCCCGCTGACCGCAGTGGCCGGTGCCGGTCACTGGGCCTTAGGTAACGTGGACTTGGTATTGCTGGGCAGCTTGCTGGTCGGCTCTTTCCCGGGCATTTGGGTCGGCAGCCACCTGAGCGCGAAAATCCCCGAACGTGTCCTGCGTCCGGTATTAGCCAGCATCCTGTTGTTGATTGGCCTGAAATTCGTTATGGTTTATGGGCTTGTCGCTGTCTTAAGGCGCGTGGATAGTCGGGTCGTTGGTTGCTTGCCTCATCTACATAACGGGCTGGTGGCTGCAAGGGCACTCGTAATCAACATTTTCACCAACCCGACATTCTTGGCAGCCGATTTGTAGAGACGTTGCCGTGCAACGTCTCTACAGTGGTATCCCCACCATAAACTTCCCCGCCAACACTTCAAGTTCCGCCTGATATTGCGCATCCAGCCGCTCAACCACTTCCCCTTCTGCCATAGCGATACGCCCGTCCGGTTGCTCAAACACCATTTTGTCTATCAGCAGGTTGACCAGTTTTTTCATCTCCGTGGCCGACAGGCCGCCACGGCTGGCCATTGCCACGGCCAAGCCTTTTCGGGTTAACGATGGCCTAGCTATGTGCTGGCCTATTCTGTCCGGTGTCACTTCGGTTTGTAGCAAGTTGCCGAGAATTAAAGGCGCGTGGTGGCGGAACTGTTCATAAGGCCACAGCGCCACTGGCCCTAGGGCGGCTTCCACCGCCGCCACTACCGTTAGCCAAGAGTTGCCGGACAAGTCTAGTCCACCGACAAAGCGTTCCAACGGTTTGATATGGCCTTGCCTAAGCGTTTCCGCATAAGCGGAGGCATAAAAGTCGCGATAATTGCGAATAGCCAGAAACGCTTGCACGTCACAACCCGCAAACACCTGTGCCAGCAGTTGCATCCGCTTCGCCAACTCAGGGTATAGCACACCTTTATGATTTAAGGAACCTAAGGCGCCGAGCAGGTTTTCTTCCGACAACACCAATAGGCGGGTATGTTCCGGATCAAAACCTGAGGCGTGTATGTCCGCCAACAGGGTGGCGCAAAGTTGTCCGATTAATGCCGCTTGGTCGGCGGTTTGCGCCTGGGTCAATGCCCAAAAGGACGGGGTGAAGTGTTGGCGTAAGGTCGCCAAAGGAATGTAGGCGATTTGTTGTTCGCGTAGCCAAGGCTGTTGGCGGGCCAAGTTGTTTTGGATAAAGGTGGTGGCGGTTTTATGCGCACCTAAATGGATATGGATACGAAAAGGAAAGCTCATGATGATAAGTGATACACTGATTTGATGAGTCGCTATCGCGACGATTTTTTAATCGGGTTCTCGCACCCGAAGGCGAGATACTTTCTTTTGCTCCGCCAAAAGAAAGTATCCAAAGAAAAGGCGGCCCGGTTGCCGCTTCATCCTGCGCTCCTCGGTTTTGTCGGAGGTCGGCAGAAAGGGCTTCCTGCCCTTCTGCCGCCGCGCGGCATCCTTGCCGCGCCCCTTTATGCCCTGCGGGTATTCGGGCTGATCCCGACAAAACCTGCGGTGCTCGGCGCGGCAAACGGGAGTAAAACCGCGTTACTGCGTAACGTTGGTGATGCACTAAAAAGCGGCAAAATTCCGCGATTATAACAAAGCTGGTAAACTACGCTTTTTTAGCGCGTAAGCCCTGACCCTTCCCATGAAAAAAATCCTTATTTCTGACCAATTAGCCGCCGCAGGTATCGAGTATCTTCAAGCACAAGCAGGGTTTCACATCCATATCGAAACGGGTTTGGATGAAGAGGCGCTGTGCCGGATTATCGGTGATTACGATGCCTTGTTGATCCGTAGTGACACCCAAGTCACTCCGGCGGTGCTACATTCGGCGGTCAATCTGAAACTGATTGGGCGGGCGGGTATCGGCGTGGATAACGTGGACATCCCCTTGGCGACCGAATTGGGTATTATCGTTATGAACACGCCTGATGCCAATGCCACCACCACCGCTGAATTGGCTATCGCGCATTTGCTGTCCTTAAGCCGCCATTTGCCCGCCGCCGACCAGTCGGTGCGTTCGGGCAAATGGGCGCGCGCCAAGCTGGTGGGTACGGAAGTCGCCCATAAGACCTTAGCCATTTTGGGCTTTGGCACGATAGGCCGGATTGTCGCCCAGCGTGGTTTTGGCCTGAAAATGGCGGTCATCGCTTATGACCCGTTTGTCGCGCCAGAGATTTTTGCCGAATTGGGGGTGGAAGCGGTCAGCTTGGAAGAATTGCTTAGCCGTGCCGATTACTTGACCTTGCACTGCCCGTTGATCGAAAAAACCCATCATATCATCGGCGGCAAGCAATTGGCGTTGATGAAAAAAGAAGCGATGGTCATCAACTGCGCCAGAGGCGGGCTGATTGACGAAACCGCCCTGTATGATGCGTTGAAAAACGGGCGGATAGCCGGGGCTGCGTTGGACGTGTACGAAACCGAACCGCCCACGGACTCGCCTTTGCTGGCGTTAGACAACATCGTGTTTACCCCGCATTTGGGGGCATCGACCAGCGAAGCGCAAGAGGCCGTCAGTGTCGAAATCGCCCGCCAAGCGGTGACGTTCTTAAAAACGGGCGAAGCCGTCAACGCCCTGAACTTGCCTAGGCTGTCCGCTGAGGAGTTGAAAAAATCCTACGAGTTTATGAACTTGGCGACTATCTTAGGCAAGGTGCTGGTGGGGTTGACTTCACAACCTCTGCATAAGATTGAAATCGCCACCTTTGGCCGTGCTGCCGAAGTCGCGGTGCGGCCCATTTCCATTGCCGCCTTGGTCGGGGTGTTCAGCGGCCATGTCTCAACCGCCGTCAACCGGGTCAACGCCGAAAATCTGGCAAAACGCCAAGGCATCGCGCTGGTCGAGTCCACCTCCCAAGACTCGCGTGATTATGTGTCCTTGATTAAAATCACCGGCTTTTGCAAAGACCAAACCATCAGCTTGTCGGGCGCTTTATTAGGTGGCCGCCAACCGCGTTTGGTGTGCATCAACCAGTTTGACATCGAGGTCGTACCCGAAGGCACGTTACTGATTACCCGCCATGACGACAGGCCGGGGGTCATTTCCGCGATCAGCGCGGTGCTGGGCAATGCGCAAATCAATATTTGCCGGATGCAAGTCAGCAACGCCGATGACCGTTTGGAAGCGATGGCGGTCATCAGCGTCACCGAATCGGTCAATGCGACTATCTTACAACAACTTAGCGACCTTGCCCCCGTGCATACGGTCACTCAAATCCGCTTATGAACCTAGACATCATTTGTTTTGACTGCGACAGCACCTTAAGTAAAATTGAAGGCATAGACGAGTTGGCGACACGGGTAGGCCTAGGCCCGCAAATGGCTAAGCTCACCGATGCCGCCATGAATGGCGAAGTGCCGCTGGAAGCGGTGTATGGGCAACGCTTGGCGCTCATCAAGCCGGATGCCGACAGCATCGGCTGGCTGGCCCAGCGCTATATCGCCGAATTGGTGACGGGGACGGAAGCCGTGTTCGCGCAATTGGCGGCACAAGGCAAACCCGTGCATATCATCAGCGGTGGCCTGCGCCCCGCCATCTTACCCCTGGCGCGGCACTTAGGCGTACCCGACAGCCACGTCCATGCCGTGGACATTTATTTCCATGACGATGGCAGTTACCGTGATTATGAACAAGCTTCACCGTTAGCCAGAAACGGCGGCAAGGCCGACATCTGCGCCCAACTGCGCAGCAACGGGGCCAGCCTCGCCATGATCGGCGACGGCAAAACCGACATGGAAGCCAAACAAGCCGGGGCTTACACCATTGGCTTTGGCGGCGTGGTCGAGCGGGCCTTGGTAAAGGAAGTCGCTGATGTCTATGTGGCGGGGGAAAGCTTGCTGGGGGTTTTGGCCTATGTGTTGTAAATCATCCTCATTTTAACCATCCTTTAAAAAACATCGGTAAACCTAGGGAGCAACAGGAAACACAATGGCAGGACATAGCAAATGGGCGAACATCAAGCACCGCAAAGCCGGGCAAGATGCCAAACGCGGAAAAATTTTCACTAAAGTATTGCGCGAGATTAACGTCTCCGTCAAAACCAGCGGTGCCGACCCCGCCAGCAACCCCGCCTTGCGGACGGCGATAGACAAGGCCCTGGGCGCGAACATGCGCCGTGACACCATCGATAACACCATCAAAAAAGCCTCCGGGGCTATGGAAGGCGTAAACTATGAGTCTATCCGCTACGAAGGCTACGGCCCTGGCGGCACGGCGGTCATGGTCGATTGCCTGACCGACAACCGCAACCGCACCGTCGGCGAAGTCCGCCACGCCTTCACCAAAGCGGGCGGCAACTTAGGCACGGATGGCTCTGTCGGTTACTTGTTCAACAAGCTGGGTATCCTCAGTTACGCGCCGTCCGTGGACGAAGACGCGCTGATGGAAGCGGCCTTGGAAGCGGGCGCGGACGATGTCATCAACAATGATGATGGCTCGGTCGATGTCATGACCGCGCCGGAAAGCTATCTGGGCGTTAAGGACGCGCTCATTGCCGCAGGCTTTACCCCCGACAACGCCGAAGTGACCATGCAAGCGGCGACCATGGTGGAACTGGATGCCGAAACCGCCGAAAAAATGCTCAAACTGATTGACCGCTTGGAAGATTTGGACGATGTGCAATCGGTCTATTCCAACGCCGACATCAGCGAAGAGATTATGGCGGGGCTGGACTAGGCCAAAGCTAACGTTTAATCCCGCCAGCTTATGCTTGCCACAAGGCCTATTTTGGAGCGCGGGCATCCTGCCCGCTAGTTGCGGGCAAGAGACCCATGCTCCTTCATACTAAAAACCGAAAACTTGACCGTTTGAAGTCTATCTTTGCGGGGTCTTGTGGGCCTTGGTAATGGGTAGCGTTGTCCCACCCTCCCTTCAATCAGCAGGCTCATTATGAAACAGGTCGCTTCGTTAAAATACGGTGTCATTTTTAAAAAAGCCTTTTCCCAGCCGGACATCTTCACCGCGTTTGTCAAAGCCGTGTTAGGCGTAGAGCTGGAAATTGACCGTGTGGAAACCGAAAAATCTTTTAA
>JAQTNZ010000180.1 GCA_028713595.1 Methylovulum sp.
CAGTCACTTTAGTCGCGGATAAGGGCGCGATTGCTTTGTCGGGAACGGTCAACACCCAAAATGCCACCCAGGGCGGTGCGATTGAATTATATGCCGGGGATAAAATCACCTTGGCAAGCGGCAGTGTCCTGACCACCACGGGGGCAAAAGGCGGCGATGTGTTATTGTCTTCGGTGGATTCGGATAAGGACGGTGTCAGTGGCATCAGCATCAAGTCGGGCGCCTCCATTGATGTCAGCGGCAGTGCCCAAGGCGGCAATGTCACCTTGCGTGCCTTACGCGATGCCAATACCGTGATAAACATCGACCCGATAGCCGCCAACACCGTTAAGGGGGCGCATAACTATTATGCCGAAGGGGTGCAAAAATATACCAACACGGATATAAGCAATGGTGTGATTGACAGCACAACGATTGCCACTATCCAAGCGGACACCGCCAATTATATGAGCGCCGCCAATATTGCGAAAGTCAGCAGCAGTATCGATAGCACCATCCAATTGCGGCCCGATGTGGAAATAGATTATAGCGGCGACTTGAAAGTAGGCTCGGCTTGGGATTTTGCAACATGGCGCTATGGCAATGGCGTCGCGGGTAATTTGCAGATCAGCGCGTCAGGCCAATTGACGGTGGCCGCTCCGATCACCGATGGTTATGAGGATGGGTTTGATAGCAATTTTAATCCAATTGTCGTGTTGCAAAACGGCAATTCTTGGTCGTATCAATTGACTGCCGGGGCGGATGCCGGCAGCGCTGACCGTGCCGCCACGATTAATAATGTCGCCAACGATCTGGTGTTAAGCCAAAGTGTACACACGGGTGTGGGTGACATTAAATTGGCGGCGGGCGGTGATGTTTTGTTCACCAATAAAAATGCCACCGTTTATACTGGAGGCAAGCAAACGGACACCGACCCCTACGGATCATTGATATCCGATTATTTAGGCAACAGTGACTATAATACCCTTTCGGGCGCTGAATATGGTGTTGATGGCGGTAAAGTTGTCATCAGTGCTGACCATAATATCCAAGGTGCCAATAGCAGCCAATTTTTGACTGACTGGTTGGTGAGCACAGGCAATAGCACCTCAAATATAGCCACTGCCTGGGGCGTGATCGCCGGCAATTTCAAACAAAACATCGGCTCTTTTGGTGGTGGTGACGTTTCCGTCAATGCTGGCGGCAACATCAATGACTTGTCGGTCATGATGCCATCCACGGGCAAACAAATCGCCCCGGCCACCGCAGGCACCAATGATTCAGGGCAAACCATCCCCATCTTCACCAGCAATGAGGTGCAAGTCCAAGGCGGCGGACAACTATCAGTCCATGCCAGTGGCGATATTGCGGGTGGTGCTTATCTGCTAGGCAAAGGTGCTGGGGCCATTTCGGCTGACGGGCAAATCACCGGCGGCAAACAATTTGTTGATGGCCCACAATTGGTGATGGGTGACAGCACCTTGGCGTTGACTGCCAAGCAGGGGATCAGTATCACGGCGGTTTCTGACCAAATGACCGTCTCTAAGTCCACCCAATTTTATACCTATAGCGGCACCAGCGGCATTAGCGTCAACTCGTTGTCAGGCGATGTCACTTTAGGGGCGGATACTTCAATTATCAGGAATAAACTGGTGTTGGACAGCGTATCAGCTAGCTATGCCGTCACCACCAGTGTTTATCCGGCCAATTTGGATGCCACGGCGTTTGGCGGCAATATCGCGCTGGACACCATTTATTTGTTCCCATCGGTTTCAGGAAAAGTCAGTGTGCTGGCACAGCAAGGCATCAGCGCCATAACCGACAAAAACACCCAACTGCCTAAGGTCAACGCCGGCATTATCATGCGTGACATTGATATGTCATTGTTGCCTACCGCCACGGCTCCGGGCGGCAATGACCCTGGCTTTGCCACTTATTTCCAAGACCGGTCAACGACGACCACGGCGGTGAATCTGCTGCACACAGATGATAAGGATCCGGCACGGATAGTGGCCCAAACAGGTGACATTTCCAACGTCAGTCTTGTGTTGTCGAAAAAAGCCATTATTCAGGCGGGCCGTGACCTTAAAAACGTAAAATTGGATTTGCAAAACATAAACGCCACCGATACGACTATTTTGTCGGCGGGGCGGGATTTGTTCCAACAAACCTTGTTAAGCACAGCGGGGTTGTTGGATTTAAGCCCGATAAAAATCAACTATATACAATTGTCAGGCCCTGGCGATCTGTTGGTCAAAACGGGCCGTAATTTGGATTTGGGCATATCCAACGGTTTGGTCACCAGAGGCAATGAGCTGAACGCCAATCTGACCAGCGCCGGGGCAAACATTACCGTCATGTCCGGCCTGAACGGGCATGACCTGAATTACACGGGCTTTATCAGCCATTATTTGGCCGATTACCCGACCGACAACAATTTTTCCTCGGTCAGCACCCTGATTACAACGTTTATGCAGGAGCGTTTAGGTGACAGCACCTTGTCCACGGCAGACGCACTGAAACTGTTCAAAAACTTGGATGCCGTTGACTATACTGCGATTCAGTCGAAACTGACCGCGCTGATTTTGCCTGTCTATGAAAAACACAGCAATTTGTCTTACCAAGGTGTGAGCAACGCCGACATCATTGCCGCGTTAAGCGACAGCTCATCTGTCAAATACAATGCAATGATTGACAAGTATTTGCAGCATTTTGCCGTTGCCGAACAATTTAACACTGCCCCCGCCACCATCACGGCATTTATGCGTGACCGTACTGGCAATACTGCATTGACCGATGCGCAAGCCTTGGTGTTATTTGAGGGCCTTAACAGCAATGATTATTTGAGTATCGAACAAAAGCTTAATAACGCGTTGTTGCCCATTTATTATAATGAGATTAAAGAGGCTGGCGCGGCTTCCGCTAGTGACAAAACCTTAGGTAACGATAGGGCTTATGCGGCAATCGACACCTTGTTCCCTGGCAGCGCCCTGAAAACCACGGATACCGCTTTCCCATGGCAAGGCGATATTAGCATGGCCTTCAGTACCATCCAGACCGGTGAGGGCGGCAATATCAACCTGTTGGTGCCGGGCGGTAAAATTACGGCGGGGCTTTCGTTTGCGTTTCCAGGCCTAGATTATAATAGAGAAACCAACCCGAATGGCAAAAGCCCCAGCGACTTGGGCATTATTGCCCAGCAAGCCGGTGACATTAACGCTTTTAGCCGCAGTGACTTTTTGGTCAACTTGTCGCGGGTGTTCACCCAAGCGGGCGGTAACATCGCCATTTGGTCAACCGAAGGCAATATCGATGCCGGACGTGGTGCGAAAACCGCGTTGACCGTTCCAGAAACCGTTGTCAGCTATTCCACCAGTGGCAAGTTGACCATCGTCAAGCCTTCGGTGGCAGGTAGTGGTATCCGTGCCGCCGCCAAACTGGGCAGCAACAGCGGCCAAGGCGACGTGGCCTTGTTTGCTCCAGGCGGTGTCGTTAATGCGGGCGAAGCGGGTATCGGCGGTAAGAACGTCACTATTTCGGCGACACAGGTATTAGGTTCCAATAACATCCAAGTGGGTGGTGTCAGTACCGGTGTGCCTGCCGCCTCGGTGGGCAGTTTGGCGGCGGGCTTGAGCGGGCTGAGCAACTTAAGCGCCAGTGTCAGCCAAATCGCCCAAGCGGCGACTGAAACTAATGAGAAGGACTCTGAGAAAAAGCGTAAAGCCGCCAAATTGGGTATCCTTAGTGTTGATTTCCTAGGCCACGGTGATGACAACAAACCCAAACCCCGCCCCGCATCATAACTTGGACAGGCTTGTGGGTTAAAGATAAAGGCCGCAATTGCTTGGGCTATTGCGGCTTTTGCTTATGACGGCACCAGCTAAAAAAGGTCTTTATGCGGCGTTTTTCCATCATTATCCCAACCTTGGACGAAGCGGGCGGTATTGTCGCTTGCCTGTCGGCATTACAGCCGTTACGCGGCCAATGCGAGCTGATTATGGTTGATGGCGGTAGCACCGATGCCACCACCACGTTGGCGGCCCCATGGCTGGATAAGTTGCTGGTTGCAGGGCCAGGGCGCGCCAAGCAAATGAACTGCGGGGCGGCACAGGCCACGGGCGAGATATTGGTTTTTCTCCATGCCGACACGTATTTGCCCGCTAATGTTTTGCCGTTAATCGCCACCTCTCTGGAGAAAGGGCGATATTGGGGACGCTTTGACGTGGTCTTGAGCGGGGGGCATTTCATGCTGAAAGTGATTGCGGTTATGATGAATTGGCGTTCGCGTCTGACGGGTATTGCCACTGGCGATCAGGTGATTTTTGTCACACGCAAGGCTTTTATGGACGTGGGGGGCTACCCTGAGATACCATTGATGGAAGATATTGCCCTAAGCAAGGCCTTGAATAAGCTTGGCAAGCCTGTGTGCTTGGCGGCCAAAGTGACCAGCTCAGGGCGGCGTTGGCTACGTTATGGCATATTGCACACCATCCTGCTAATGTGGTGGTTGCGGTGGCGGTTTGCCTGTGGCGACCAGCCTGAGCGTTTGGCGGTGCTGTATGCACGGGGACGATTATGGAACCTTTAATCCGTTTGGCGGTGGCGGCGGGTATTTTCGCGCTGATGGCGGGTTTGGAAACCGTCATACCGAAACGCGGCGACAATATTGACCGCAAACGCCGCTGGCCTGTCAATCTGGGGCTGGCCGCCTGCAATATGCTGGTGTTGCGGTTTTCGGTAGGGGGCATGGCTTATCTGACGGCCAGCCATGCCCAAGAATGGGGGGTAGGGCTGCTCAACGGGCTGTCGCTAACAGTGCCGTTGTCGATGATAGTGACGTTGTTGGGCCTGGATTTAGCCATCTATTGGCAACATGTCGCCAGCCATCGCTGGCGCTGGTTATGGCGTTTGCATCAGGTGCATCACAGTGACACCGGCATTGATGCCACCACCGCCGTGCGCTTCCATCCGGTAGAAATTATGCTGTCAATGGCATATAAAACCCTGTGCATCGTGTTGCTGGGCGCTGACCCTTGGGCCGTCGTGGTGTTCGAGATGGTGTTGAACGGCGCGGCAACCTTTAACCACAGCAACATCCATATCCCCGAACCGCTTGAGCGGCGCTTACGCTGGCTAGTGGTCACGCCTGATTTGCACCGCATCCACCATTCTGTCCTGCCTGCTGAAATGGACAGTAATTACGGGTTTTCAATCCCCTTATGGGATAGGCTGTTTAAGACCTATAAAGCCCACCCCCAACAACCGCAAACCACTATGCCCATCGGTCTGGCAACATGGCGCAATGCGCTCGGGTTTGTCCGCTTGTTACAGTTGCCGGTACGGCCTTTGCCCTAAGCGGGGCGGCATCAGCCAACGGTGTAGGCAATCAGGCCACCCGTTTTTCGGGCTTAGCCTTAGGGTCGCCTGATTTTTCCGCTCTAAGGAAAGCGCCTTTAAGTTGAGGTAGTTGAGGCAAAAAAGCCACATCTGGGCGATAATACGAGGAAGTGGGCGTTAAGCGCCGATGAAACCAAAGCCGCTAGACGTTGTCTGGTTTTTGCAACAAGCACCGCTGTCCATAAAAGGCTTGTGATAAAATCCCTTAATTTTATATCAACATCGACTAATGGCTTACGAAGCACTGCTACATACCCTACAAACAAAAGGTAAATTGTCGGCGAACGAATTGAAAAAGGTCGAGCGGGTCAGGAAAGGCTCGCTGGCGGAAAGTTTGCCACAATTGCTGGTGAAGCTAGGCCTGTGTTCCGAGCTGGATGTCGCCGATGCTTTTGTCGAATCCGGCCAGTTTGAAAAAGTGCTGCCCGAACAATACCCAATGGAAGCGCAATTGCCCGACAAAATAGCGTTGCGCTTTCTTAAGCAGTTCCATGTCATCGGCTTGCATCAGGATGAGGGTAAGGTCACGGTGGCGATGA
>JAQTNZ010000181.1 GCA_028713595.1 Methylovulum sp.
GGCGATGATGTCCTGCTGGGCGGGTCAGGGTATGACATGCTCTTTGGTGGGTTGGGCGCTGAGAGGCTCGATGGCGGTGCGGATGATGACACCCTGTATGGTGACGATGGCGATGATGTCCTGTTGGGTGGGTCAGGGTATGACACGCTCTTCGGTGGCTTGGGGGGCGACAAGCTGGATGGTGGCGAAGATTATGACACCCTGTATGGTGAAGACGGCGATGATGTCCTGCTGGGCGGATCAGGGTTTGATTTGCTTTTGGGTGGCGTTGGTGCTGACAAGCTCGATGGCGGTGCGGATGATGACACCCTGTATGGCGATGACGGCGATGATGTCCTGTTGGGCGGGTCAGGGTTTGATTCGCTGTTCGGCGGCTTGGGTAATGACAGGCTGGACGGTGGTGCCGATGATGACTACTTGCAAGGCGAGGATGGCGATGATCTGTTGCTGGGAGGTGCTGGCAATGATGTGTTGTTTGGCGGGGCGGGCATCAATAGCCTAACTGGCGGCGAGGGTGATGATTCGTTGGTTGGTGTCGGCACCGAGGACACGCTGGTTGGCGGGGCAGGAAGCGACACTTATTATCTTGATGGCTATACGCAAGCCGTTATCAATAATTACAGTTCCGATAATGGTTTTGACCAGATTGATTTGGGTATCGGCTTAAATGCTATTGCCACGATCAGCCGTGCTGGCACGGATTTGCTGATCGGTGATCTATTCGGTAGGCAACTGACCGTTGACAAATATTTTTTAGCGGCGGCCTATCAAATTGACCAAGTGGCATTTGCCGATGCGAATACGTTGGACAATTTTGTGGTTGGCACTAAAGCCGATGAGGTTTTGGTCGGGACTGCCGCCAATGATGCCCTAGTCGGGGGCGCGGGCGCCGATTCCCTAAGCGGACAGGCGGGCGATGATTTGTATCTGGTCGATGATAGCAATGACGGGGTGTTTGAAAATGTGGATGCGGGTAGGGACACTGTCCTAAGTTCGGCCAACTTCACTTTGTCGGCCAATGTGGAAAATTTGGTGCTGGAAGCCGGGGCGGCGGTGGCGGTCGGCAATAATCTGGACAATGTCATCACGGGCAATTACGCCGATAATACCCTGTCCGGGCGCGATGGCAATGACATGATAAATGGCGGCAACGGTGACGACAGCCTGTCCGGCGATAACGGCGATGATGTGCTGGATGGCGGTGATGGCAATGATACCGCACACTACGCCGGCGCTAGTGCGGGTGTGGTGGTGGATTTAAGTGCCCTGAGAGGCCAAGACACTCAAGGTGCTGGCGTTGATACCTTAAAAAACATTGAAAACCTCAGTGGCAGCGGCTTTGGTGATGTGCTGGCGGGTAATGGCGGCGCTAACACCATCATCGGGGGTGACGGTAACGACAGCATCAATGGGCGTTTGGGTAACGATACCTTAACGGGGGGGGTGGGCAAGGACAGTATTGTCTTTAACACCGCCTTAGGCAACGGCAATATAGACACCCTCACGGACTTTACGGTTGCCGATGACACCATCAAGCTGGAAAACGGCATTTTTACCGGATTGACATCAATAGGCGTGTTGGCCGCCAATGAATTTAAGGTGGTCGGTAACGGCAACCAGAAGGATAGCGATGACCATATCCTGTATAACACGGCTACGGGTACGGTGCTTTATGATGCCGATGGCAGCGGTGCGGCGGTGGCCCAAGTGTTTGCCATCATCGGCATAGGCGTGGCGCTCACACAGGCCGATTTTATCGTGGTTTGACCCTAACCGGCGGACACGGACGGGCGCCGCCCGTGTCCGCCGGCTCTTATGGCAAGCGTGGGTTATGGTTCTTGGAGGTCTTCGGGCGCTTCAAAAAGCTGCCGGTAAGACACATACATCAGGGTGGACACCAGCATGAACAAAACAGGGGTCAGTAGCGGCGTGACGGTGGCGCATAACACCGCTTCAGCAAACACAAACCCCAGTATTTTATAAAGGGCGGCTTGGTTTTTCGCCACCGCTTGGTCGCTTTGTGCTTTGGCGACGCTCCAACGGCTGTTTTTAAACAACATCAACGGATGGCTGAACCAACCGACAAAGCTGGTCAGCATTAAGAGCGTAAAAATCAGCGTGACATTGGCATAAGCATACAGCCAACTCGCCAACTCGCGGGCGGTTTCCCGATGCAAGTTGGCCGCTGTCAGCTCCCAATGGAAGAAAAATTGCGGGATTTTGTAATACTCCCCCGACAACAGGCTGGCGATCAGCATAAACACAAACCAGCAGATGACAATGGCCCCCGCCGCCAGCACCGCCAGCGGCAGGCTTTTGTTGATGGCCCAGCGCAAACCCACCGGCTGTGGGGAGGTGGCTTGCATGTCAATGTATTTGGCCAGCCCGACCCCTACGAACAGGCCGGTCACGGCGACAAAAATCCCTAGGCCTAAGGAAATTTTGCCGACTATCAGTGCTATCCCCATCACCGCGCAATAACCAAACCATACCCACGGACGCAGCCTGACAAAGTTCAGCGTTTGTTGCAGGCAATCGGTAAAGTTAAGTTTTTGCGGGCGGTTTTTCACGCTGAAATCCTGGCTATCCCCACGGCTTTGCGCAGTGTTTGCATAAACGGCACGCTGATGTCGCGGGCTTTTTGCGCCCCTTCCTGCAACTGTTCCTCGATATGTTCGGGGGCTTGCAGCAAGGCTTCGTAACGCTCACGGGCGGGGGTGACATGGTCGTTGATATGTTCAAACAACACTTGCTTCATCTCGCCCCAGCCGATGCCTTCGGCATAACGCTGGCGGATATGAGCGACTTCATGCGGGGTGGCGAAGGCTTGGTAAATGCTAAACAGGGTGCAGGTGTCGGGGTCTTTAGGCTCGCCCGGTTCCAGCGAATTGGTTTTGATTTTGTTGATGAGTTTTCTGAGCTTTTTCTCTGGCTCGAACAACGGGATGGTGTTGTTGTAACTTTTGCTCATTTTTCGTCCGTCCAAACCGGACAAGGTTGCCCCGTGTTCTTCCAGCAAGGCTTCCGGGAGGACAAAATGCTCGCCATAAATGTGGTTAAACCGCGCCGCTAGGTCACGCGCCATTTCAATGTGTTGGATTTGGTCTTTGCCCACCGGCACTTTGTTGGCGTTGAACAATAAGATGTCGGCGGCCATGAGGATAGGGTAGCTGAACAGGCCCATGGTGATGCCTTTGTCGGGGTCGTTTTCGCCGCTTTGTTCATTGTCGGCCACCGCCGCCTTGTAGGCATGGGCGCGGTTCATCAGGCCCTTGGCCGCGACACAGGTCAGCATCCAGGACAGCTCCAGCGTTTCCGGCACGTCCGACTGGCGGTAAAATACCGCATTGGCGGTATCTAAGCCTAAGGCCAGCCAGGTGGCGGCAATTTCCAAACTGGATTGCCTGACCCGCTCCGGCTCTTGGCATTTGATTAGCGCGTGGTAATCGGCCAAAAAGTAAAATGGCTGGACATCGGCGTTTTTACTGGCGGCGATGGCGGGGCGTATCGCGCCGACATAATTGCCTAGGTGCGGGGTTCCGGTGGTGGTGATACCTGTTAAAACAATGGCTTTCTTCATTAGCAGTGGCTCGGTCATTCGATGGGTTAATGTGGGCGACAATCTTACCTAAATTTTGTCCAAGTTACAGTAATTGATGTTATGCAGCAATATCTGTTGCGGCAATTGAAGGCCAGCCCTGCACAAAACCTTTGCGCCAAAGAATGCGGCTAAAAACGGTATACTACGGATTGCCAAGAAAGCAATAGGCACAAAGGCGCAGGCAGCGTCAGGTGCGGCAAGCGTCCTTGGCCTAGCGCTGGAATCTGGAGAACAGGCTTTTGATGGGGTCGGCGATAAGGTAGCGATGTTTGGCGGCAGGGCCCTGGGGCGTGCCGTTGCCCTCCCCAGCCGCGTGGTAAGGGGCGATATAGTCAAGGATGGCGGCCCGATCCTCCTCGGAAATGTCGGCACGGATAAAGCGGTTGTCACGGCGCATGAAATAGCTTAACAAGGCATCCAAAAATTCATCGTCCAATTGTTCGGGGGCAAAGTATTTTTGGGACACTTGGAAATTGTCATGGTTGAAAATAGCCACCTTTAACCGTGAGTTTTTATAATCGACCATAACACGAAAATGCACCGGGATTCTGCGCTCGACAATAAACATAGCGGCATCCATGCCATAATTTTTTTGCTGGAAGCGCAGGCCCCGCTCAAACAAAAACGCGTATTCCCGGTCAACTGCGTTTTTGGGCGACATCGAATAGCTAAAGTTGCCTTCCGCTTCGCACAGAAAGCTGACATTGATCTGCATGAGCCGATGATAGTCGGCCATGCCCATACGCCCGTCGGTGTTGATTTTGTAGTTTTTCTGAACCAGGGTGCCAAAGTGCGGGTAACGGCGGGCGTAATTGCGCACCACCACCGGCTCATCCAGAAAATTGAGGTACTCGATCAGTTCCCGGAAGCTATCATACAAAAATTGCATTTTAGGCAGCAACACTTGTTGGTAAACCTGTTCCAAGTGGCTTTCATACGCGTTATGCTCATGCAGGGCGCGCTTTTTGTCTTCGGCTTTTTGTCTTAATTCGTCAAGTATGTTCATACGGTTATCCCGCCAATAGTTTAACTCAATGGTCAAAACGCACTATAATAACCAAAAAATAGCCGGTAGGCTGGATTAATCCGTCAGTAATGCCAACAGTTGCGCTGTCTTTGCCTGCATCAGGCCAGTGTCGCCCCGCGCTTCGACATTTAGCCTGACCAAAGGTTCCGTGTTTGAACAACGTAAGTTAAACCGCCACTGGGCAAATTCCATACTTAAGCCATCGGTAAAATCCACGGCCACCGCCTCGGCTTGGTAATGGTGTTGCACTTTAGCCAACACGGCGGCAGGGTCGGCGATAGTGCGGTTGATTTCGCCACTGGCGGGAAACAGCCCCATCCTTTCATCGACCAGTTGCGATAAGGTTTTGCCGCTGCTGCTGATTAAGGCGACCACCAACAGCCACGGGATCATGCCGCTGTCACAGTAGGCGAAATCGCGGAAATAATGGTGGGCGCTCATTTCGCCGCCATACACGGCATCTTCGCTACGCATCCGTTCCTTAATAAAAGCGTGGCCGGTTTTGCTTTGGATGGCGATTCCGCCCAAGCTACTGACGATGTCCACGGTGTTCCAGGTCAGGCGCGGGTCATGGACGATTTTGGCGCCGGGGTTGAGCGTTAAGAAGGCGGCGGCGAGCAGGCCAACGATATAATAGCCTTCGATAAAGCGCCCGGTTTCGTCAAACAAAAAGCAACGGTCAAAATCACCGTCCCAAGCAATGCCCAAATCCGCGTGGTGTTCGGTAATCGCGGCAAGGGTGCTGGCGCGGTTTTCGGGTAGCAACGGGTTGGGGATACCATTAGGGAAATGCCCGTCCGGTTCGTGGTGGATTTTAATCAGCTCCAGCGGGGCCAAAGCGGCTTCCAAGTTGTCCAGCACATGCCCCGCCGCCCCGTTACCGGCATTGACGACCACCTTTAAGGGCTTGAGCGGCTGGCCGCCCAAATAACCTAACAGATGTTGGGTATAGGCGGTGCTGATGTCGATGTGCGTCACCGTGCCCCGTTGCGCGGTGGGGGCGGAGAATTGGTTGCGCTCGGCCAAGGCCTTAATGTCATTGAGGCCGGTGTCGCCGCTGATGGGGTTGCTGTGTTCGCGCACCAGCTTCATGCCGTTATAATCTGTGGGGTTATGGCTGGCGGTGACCATAATGCCGCCGTCCATCGTCACGCCCTTATCCTGATAGGCGAAAGTGGCAAAATACACCTCTTCCGTACCGCATAAACCAATATCATAGACATTAACCCCGGCATCCAACAGACCTTCGGTGAGCGCCGCCGCCATCTCGTCACT
>JAQTNZ010000182.1:0-2549 GCA_028713595.1 Methylovulum sp.
TACTGGCTTTTGTTATGGCCTATCTTATTTGGGTTGGCGCAACTTTTGGTTTAGAAGCCATAAAAGTGGTTGGGGGATAGTTGCTATGGACACTCAAGGGCAAGTGGAACAATTGATACGGCAACGCGGCATAGTGACGTTCCGGCAGATACGCCAGGAAGTCGGCGGTGACGTGATGGCCGTTTTATATGAACTGATTGAACAGGGCAAGCTTTCATGGTCAAAAAGCAACCCCGTGCAAACGGACTGGACTGACTGGGCGGGAAACTGATCATGGAAACACGGCCATCAAAAAAGTCCGCCCGTGAGGCCGCTTCCAGTTACAAGGTGATGGCCGCCGTGTCGCAAATGCAACGCCAATTGCCCGGTTTAAATCGGTTCGGCATGGAGTTTGACCCCCAAAGCCTTACATACCTTGGAAATGGTGTCAAAGCGTGGTTTGGCATCGGGCCGCAGGGCTTTGTACAAAGCCTCCCGCGTCAGGCCGGTATCTTTGGCAAGCTGGGTCATGCCCCGTGCGCGGGCAATATCGCCCAGCGCCGCCGCCAACAACGCGGGATCGCCGTCTTCAAGGATGACATTCAGGTAAGCGGCCATATCTTCTTCGTCCTTGAGGTATTCCGCCGGGTCGAAGTCTGGCAAGTTGGCAATTTTAATTTTTTTGGTCATGGGTCAATCCTCCAACATGGAAGCCAATTGCTTGGCCTTTTCAATATCGGCGGCTTGGCCGGACTTGTCCCCGCCGCCCAACATTACGATCAACACCTCCCCGCGCCGCACATAATACATGCGCCAGCCGGGGCCAAAATGCTCGCGCATTTCAAACACGCCTTCGCCAACGGGCTTCACATCGCCCAGATTGCCCAGCATGGCTTTGCGCAAGCGGCCATTCAGCCGTTGCTTGGCCGCACGGTCTTTCAGGCCATCGAGCCAAGAGGAGAATTCGTCGGTGCGCTTGAGTATCATCATGACACAACTGTAAACAAACGATTACATATTGTCAAGCCATCGGCAGCCGCCCCGCGTTTGCGCCATGCGATGAGGGGGGATAAATGACCGGGGACGACCGCAGCCACTGCCATGAATGCCTAAACTTGCTCCACGGCCATTGCCAAGCAAGCCCGACAAAATATCAGCCCGTCAATACACATCCCCGCAGGTGCGCGGATTTTCGGGAAAAGCTAAGGCCAGGACTACAGGCCAAAAGGCGGTAGGTTTGGGTGGTAAGTAAAAATCGGCAAACGGTTCCGCCCTTCGGGGCGGTCATCAATAAAGCATCCTTATTGAGGGTGTTTTGTTGATGATCCAGAGCGATATGTCACGTTGGGAGCTTCGGCTACGTTAAGGCCGACCGCATTCAGTAAGCGGAATTGATTGCACAATGCGGATAGGTTATACATAACGGCGTTGCTTCGGCAAACAGGGCTAAGGCCGAGATGGTTAAATTAGGTGGCCTGCTAAAAACAGCATCTAAGCCTGAAAATCCCCAAAACATTGACTGGATAGAATCAGAATGGCCAAGCTGACCAAGGAACAGTGGCAGGCTATCCGCAATAAATGGGAGGATGACAGTAGGGAAGGTTTTGATTGGGTTGCCGCAGAATTTAACGGCATGGTGTCCAGGCAAGCCATCAGCAAAGTAGCTAAATCCCAAGGATGGGCTAAAGGCGGGGCTTTAGTTGCGCAACCAATTAAAAAAGTTGCGCAACTAAAAAAGGTTGCGGAAAAAGTTGCGCAACCAACAGGAGAACATGAACGGACGGTGGTAAAAAATCCCGTAGGAAGGCCGTCAATGTATGAGCCAGAGTTCTCGGAACAGGCTAGAAAGCTGTGTTTGCTTGGGCAGACCAATGAAGAGCTGGCTATTTTTTTTGAAGTTACCACCACGACAATTGATAACTGGCTAAAAACTATTCCTGCATTTCTTGGTGCGGTAAAGGCGGGTCGTGAAATAGCCGATGCTAACGTGGCCGCCTCATTCTATGAAAGAGCCGTAGGGTACAGCTGTCCTGAAACAAAAGTCTTTAACAATGCGGGTGAAATATTGACCTGTGAGGTCGTTAAGCACTATCCACCGGAACCGGGGGCGGCCAAGAACTGGCTTCATATCAGGCAAAAAGAAAAGTGGCCGGCCCGTCAGATTTTAGAAGTGGATATGAATCTGGTTATCGTCCCCAAGGAGGAACTGGATGAGATACACCTAAGGAATCTCACCAAACAAAAAGAACTGATGCAAAAAGCTCTTGGCCGTGCAGCTAAACTGGGCATTACAAATTACATTGACGGGGAGTTGGGCGATAGTGAATAAAATTTATGGCACCCAAAAAGAGGGGTTCGGCGATGACATTTAGATATTTTTACCCAACAAAACGAGGTTACAGCGCATGACATTTAAAACAGGCGATACGGTTACGCTTAAATCTGGCGGCCCTAAAATGATTGTTGAATTTATTGATACTCAAGACGGAACCATTCAATGCAGTTGGTTTGATGAAAACAATGAATTGAATAAAAGCCATTTTCATCCCAAGACATTGATGCCAGTTATT
>JAQTNZ010000182.1:2559-5901 GCA_028713595.1 Methylovulum sp.
GGGGTTTATTTTGGGCGTATGCTTTGTGCCGGAGTCTCGAAATCTCCTCAACAAGCGGAACCCGCACCCGATAGACAATGCGGTATTTTTTTGCCCATCATTTTTCAGCTATTCGGAATTTACGAATAGCTCAGATCAATGTCGGGGTTAGGCTAATAGAATACGCGCAAGCGGAATAGGCCTGACTGGCTTGTTGCAGTTTCGAGACCCCGGCACCAAAACTGGGGGGGGTATGGGGGAAATCCCCATACCCCCTCTTATTGGTTACTCTAATCGAAAACACAACAGGGAGAAAGTCACATGACTACTCAATCATCACAAGCGTTAACGTTAAATTTCCACGGAACTGATTTATTTATCGTTGACTACAACGGACAACCCTACACCCCTATGAAGCAAATCGTTGAGGGCATGGGGTTAGGCTGGTCTGCTCAACTTGCCAAACTGAATGCAAACCCAGAAAGATGGGGCATGGTGAAAATAGCCATACCTACCTTGGGCGATATGCAAGAGGCGGTTTGTATGCCATTACGCAAACTCTGTGGATGGCTATCAGGAATCTATCCCAACAAAGTTAAGCCAGAATTGCGCGAAAAAATAATCTTTTATCAAAATGAGTGCGATGATGCCCTTTGGGATTACTGGCAAAGCAAGCAACAACCACAAACCTCCTACGGCCTAAAATCTCTACCCATCCAGCAAACCCTACTCCCAGAACCGCCCACCGTCACCAAGGCGCAAGCGGGTGAGCTTTACTTTATCGTGGACAACAAGGCCCGATCTAGCGGCAAGGGCAAGCCCTATTATTGGAGCCGGTTCCTAAACCATTTCAAGCTGAACAGCTACAAGGAAACGCCCGCCGCCAAGTTCGAGGAAGCCCACGACTACCTGCTCAGGCTGGAAGGCGAAAACAACCCGCTGTTCACGTTGTCACAAGAAGAGCTGCAAGCGATAGTCAACGAGGCCGTAGCCAAGGCCATCAACTCCGAAAATCCGCCCAAACCGGAAACGCCCGCCGAATTTGCCGGCATAATACGGGTGCTGACCACCGTGACGGAGGGCAAGATTGACCAGCAATTTGTCGCCGCCAGTACCTGCCTGGTCAACACCAGCAACCCTGATAACGTGCTTAATTTTGTCAGGCATCATGTCCCGGACGGGATGGCGGCCAATGCCATTAGGGAGTTGGCAAACAAGCTCGCCGGACAAAGGTAAGTAGGATTATTTTCGCCAAGGATGGCAAGCAAGCCCCTTAACCGGGGCTTTTTATTGCCTAAAAAATGGGAAAACTCGCCCATACCCCGCGTGTCGCCAATGGTTTAATGTGCCTAAATTAAGGTGCAGGGCATAAATGGCTAAAAAGTTACTTCTCCCCGATATTTGCCTTTTGTCGAGCGGTATTCGGGCGACCCGTCCGCATTCGCCAGGGAAGCGCAGGACGTGGTCATTTCAGATCAGCAAGATTTGCTTTTGACGTGCGTTGCCGGTTCGAGATCGCGGGTGTCGGTGGCTTCCGGCCATTCATGCTTTGGCAAAGGCACAAGCATTATGCTTGCTGATGGCAGTTGCGTTCCTGTCGAAAGTGTAAAGGTCGGCGATAAGTTAATGGGGGCTGATGGCAATAGCCAGCGCAATGTCTTAAGCCTAGCTACTGGCAAAGATAAGCTATACCGTTTTACTTACATGGACAATACCAGTCATGTTTTCAACGAAAACCATATTTTATGCCTGATAGCCACAAACTCAAAAGGTAGGCGCGTAGCCGGAACAAAATCCATTGTAACGGTAAAAGACTGGCTAACGTGGGGAGAAGATAAAAAGCGTTGCCATGCCATTTATCGATCACCAGTAAAAGAATTTAGTGCTGATAAGCCAGGGCTTCCAATACCCCCCTACCTTATGGGGGTTTGGCTAGGTGATGGAACGTCATCATTGGGGCATGTGACCACTGCTGACATTGAAATAAAAGATACAGTAAAGGCTTTTGCAGAAAGCGTGGGCTGTGATTACAAGGAAAAATTTAATAGCCAAAATTCAGTTGTGGCAATGGTTGTAAAAAGGTCGGGCAATACAAATCCGATGATGACCATCCTGCGAGATATAGGCGTATTAAATAACAAACATATTCCAGACATTTACCTGTATGCCTCATTAGAGGACAGACTTGAATTGCTGGCAGGGCTTATAGATACCGATGGTAGCTTATCAAAACACAGTTACGATTTTGTTCAAAAAAACGAACTGATTGCTAATCAGACCATGTGGCTTGCACGGTCAATAGGTTGCCATGCAACTATAAAGAAAGTATCGAAAAAGTGCGTAAACAATGGAGTTGTTGGCACTTATTTTAGGGTAACAATCGGTAGAAATATCGAGAAAATACCCGTAAGAATAGAAAGAAAAAAACTGACGCTGATAAATACCAGAAACATTGGTTTAAATTTTGGCATAAGGTCGGTTGAGTCGCTGGGTATAGGTGATTATTACGGATTTGAACTCGATGGAGATAGGAGGTTTCTTGGCGGGGATTTTACCGTCCTTCATAACACGGGCAAGACGTTTTCGCTAGGAAATCTGGTGCTGTGGCACATCCTCTGCCATGAATATTCCCTGACGTTCCTGACCGCAAACGACATGGACCAGCTAAAGGCCACGTTGTGGAAAGAAATCAGGATGGGGCTGGAGCGTATCAGGCGCGGCCCGCATGGCTGGATAGCCGAACATCTGGAAATATTGGCCGATGGCACGATGCGCGTCAGGGGTTTTGAGACCACTTGGTTTGTGGAATCAAAGACTGCCGATGAAAAATCCGCCAACAAGATGGCCGGGCGACACGCCGAATGGCTTTTGGTCATAGCGGACGAGGCGGCGACTATCGCCGATGCGGTAATGACCACCCTGAACGGGGCCTTGTCGGAAACGCACAACCGCTTTTTGATGACCTCGCAACCGATTAAAAACGCCGGGTTCTTTTGGCGTACGCACAACGAAATATCCACCGCCCAAGCATAAGTTAGAAGTTACGCATTGACAGCAGAGACTATATAAAAATCATATACTTAAAGCTTCTTTGTGAAAAATACAGTCCAGTCATAATTTAAAGGAAACCTATAAATTTAAATTTTCAATACATTGATTTTAAACAGTAAAAATTTTTACATCAATTCGCATTGGCATGGTTTTCAAAAAGTCCTTTCTGTCAATGCGTAACTTCTATAAGTATCTACACAACTTTTCCCAAGAATTGCTGCGCAGTCGCTTTTAAAATTTCCAACTCCTCTTGAGAGTAAGCATCCATAATTTTGGACATGGCCAGGAAAACCCATAAACCCGCCAATAATG
>JAQTNZ010000183.1 GCA_028713595.1 Methylovulum sp.
TGGCGATACCATGGTCTGCTGGCGCCACTGTCACTACGTTTGCGCAAGGTTGGTCACTTAGCGACAAAAGCAATTTCTATAGTTTGGATCAAGGTTCCCAGCTGATGCCATTAAGCTGGATGGTGGCGTTAAAGCAAGCTAACGGCAAGCCCTTTATGGCCGATAGCCTGAACCGTTATGGCTATTTGCCCAACCCCAGCATTTGCCGATAGGCTTCTCGGTGGCCAATGCCGGTGACAAAGGCCCGATGTTAGGTATGACCTGTGCTGCTTGCCATACCCGCCAGATAGAAGTGAACGATACCGCTTACCGTATTGACGGAGGCCCCGGCATTGTTGACTTCCAAAGTTTCGCCGCCGATTTGGACAGCGCCGTCGGAACGGTGGTGGGCGATGACCAGGCGTTTGCCGAATTTGCCGCGACTGTCTTAGGCCCTGATGCTGACCCTGTAGAACAGGCCCGGCTAAAAGAGGATGTTAAGGCGTGGTACGAAGGCTACCACCTTTTGATGGACAAAGCCCTGCCTAAAGACAAACCATGGGGGCCAGCCCGTTTGGATGCAGTGTCAATGATTTTCAACCGCCTGACTGGCTTGGATATAGGCACATCGGCCAACCATATCATCGCCAATAACATTTATCGGGCGGATGCGCCCGTGCGCTATCCTTTCCTCTGGAACGCCCCGATCCAAGACATGACCCAATGGCCGAGGTTTGCCGATAATGGCAACAATATCTTAGGGCTTGCGCGTAACTTAGGCGAAGTGTATGGGGTTTTTGGTGAGTTTTACCCCAAAAAATCAAGCTGACGTTTGCTAGGGGTTGATTATTTGCACAAAAATTCGGCCAATTTTAATGGCTTGGACAATGCCGAAAACCTTATCCGTAAGTTACAACCGCCCAAATGGCCGTGGACTACAGGGGAATGGGCGGTCAATAAAGAGTTGGCAACTGCGGCTAAAAAAGTGTTTGACCTGCCTAATGACAAAGGTGGTTGTGTCGGTTGCCACGGTATCGAAAAAGGCAAAACCCGTTTTTTGCTGCAACAAACCTGGGCGACGCCCATTTTGGATGTAGGGACCGATTCTAGGGAATATGCCGTGCTTGCCCGTACGGTTGACACGGGGGTATTGGCTGGGGCGAAAATACCTGTCCTAACCCCGCCGCTCAACCAAACCGACACCGCATTTAATGTCCTGGGCTTGTCGGTGATTGGGACGATTTTGCAGCATTATGAGTCGGCCTTGGTAACGCCAGCGCTACAAAAAAAACTTATTAAAGAGGCAGAAAAAGTGGGTGATACGGTCAATCATATCGAGACGGAACTATCGCCCTTTACGGCCATGACCAATGACCTTAAAGGCGCTTTCCACAACCCCGCATCTACCACCGCCGCACCGTCCTATGCTTACGAGTCACGGGTATTGCAAGGTATCTGGGCAACCGCCCCTTATCTGCATAACGGGTCGGTACAAAGCTTGGCGGATTTGTTGAAACCCGCATCCGAACGGGTCGCGGCATTCGCCATAGGGCCTGAGTATGATCCGGTCAACATTGGCCTTGCCGGCAAACAAACCAAGTTTGGTTATACGCTACAGACCACCGATTGCAGCCAACGGGATTCCGGGGACAGCCGTTGCGGCCATGAATTTGGCACACAATTGTCCCCAGATGATAAAAAGGCCTTGTTGGAATACCTGAAAACGCTTTAACTGACTTCTCAGCGGCCCACCGTTATTTGGCTTGAAAGCCTTGCACCGGACAGTAAAAGTGTCCGGTGTCCCCTTATAAACTTCAGGACACAAAGAACGCCTATATCTTCACTTCCGCCTTACCTACTTCTGTCAGATTGTCGTTGGAATCACTCCAAGTGATGGCATCAGAGACAAAATAATCGAATGATCGGGGTCTGGGGACTATATCCTTGGGAGCACTCATATTTTCCAAGTCAAGGATAAATAAAGCCCGTAAGGTGCCGCGCCGCCTATAACCCTGTTTTTCCCGCAAGACAATTTGATCCCGCCAAGTGCCAAAATTAATGTAAGTGCTGGCATGGGGCTCATCATCAATATTGGCTTCACCTTGCAAAGGCAAATGGGTATGGCCTTCACCGTGGATTTGGAAACCATAATGGCGATAAGCCGGCAAGAAGCTGGGAAAGGTCGCCATTTCCGCATATTTTGGCGTACTATCGTGGGCATTGCCGATTTTCAGCAGTTTAATCAAACCACCAATGACTTTGATATTTAACCGATGCCCAAACAGTTTTATGAATTTTAAAAACCATTTGGCGGCGATTAGCCCTATTTTGCGCAGTGGTGGCGAAGATTCCAAGGTAAAATCCCAACCCAGCCAATCAATAAGGCACTCATACATGAGGTCTTCGATAATTTGCACCGCATCTAAGTTGGTTCCGGCCTTACGATTTTTATCGGCAACTTCAAGGATACGCTCTATAGCGGCGTAAGTGGGACGATATAAATCCAACTCATCCAAAATTGAATCAATGACCGAATCATGGCAATCCTGCTCATCCATTGCCTTTTTGGTCTTATAGATAAAAGTCGATAACACTCCCGCAGCCACGGTGTCACCAAAACAGGGTTTTAAAAACGGTGAAAACCGCAAGGCTTGCCAGGTCTTGATAGACCAGCCATCTTTCACTGACCAACCTGGCAACCCGTTGTCAGGGGCGACCGGACTGCTGTTGTCAGGGTCACGCCATTGCCCGTGGGTGGTAAAAAAGCGAAATCCCGTGTCACCGTAATAAAAGGGCAGATAGGGGGCGGTTTTTTCATCCAAAAACATGTCTTCATCGCCGTACATGCGCCCCATCATCTGGCGGCGTTCCAGATCAATGTCGCCCAGCTTGATACCCAAACCCTGCTCATAAAAATAAGTGAGCGCTTCGTTGTCGCACAGCAGTTCCTTATCATGGTTGCCTACGGTGACGACAATCTTTACTTTTTTAAACGCCGTATGGCGGTCTAGCCTTTTGGTCTCCTCCGTCAGCCGGCTTTCCAAATCCCTTAGCCATTTAAAGAAATTGGCGTGCTTGTCATCAATAATATCTTTAAGAATCGCATTGACGACTGTTGAGAAACATTGTTTGCGCTCACGCTCCCACGGATAAATGCCCTGTTCCGCCCATTTGCTGCTACGGATCATATCAACAATATCGCCATCCAAAACCAGCACCAGCTCATGGATACGGTAAGTCAGACAACGTTGCAATATGGTGCTGTAAAACGCTTCCCAGGTATAGTCATTCAAATTCTGGAAACCGACAGTACCGTCGGTAAAATGCAGGTCACTGACCACGACACACATCCGGTTTGGCCGGTTTGCGGTGGGTTTGGTGATCAGCTCAAAATATAAATCAGGGGTGACAGGAGCGGTTGGTTCTGGTGTTTGCGTTGTTGTGTTCATCATAGGTTCTCCAAGTGGTCAATACAGCTTATAAATCAGCATCGGGCGCTATGCCCGTAATGCCTTCGGCGACCCGTTCGGACAAGGCCGAAATGGTCGCCACCGGATTGGCGCCCACTGCGGTTGGCAACAACGAACCATCCGCCACATACAACCCTTGATAACCAAACACCTGCCCAAAATTATGTGCATCGGCACTGGTCACGCCTTGGCAAGCGTCATCCGCCAGGCGGCAACCGCCTAAGGCATGTACCGTAATGTTATTGCGTATCGGCCACAGCCAATTAGGCAAAGGCAAAAAGGCCTTGCCGCCCGCCCAAGTCTTAAACCGCTCGCCCATCGCCAAGATGGCATCATATAAAGGTAAACTGTCTTTATAAGGCCATTTCACATTGAGTGCGCCATTGGCATCCAATTGCATTATGCCATTGCTTTTGTCAATGCCCATGCACAATAGAACGGCCGTGGTGAATGACCAATCGCCTTTTAATAGGGAGTTGAAGGCATAACCGATTTCGCCGGTGGTGATGCCGCGCAGGAAGCGCCACAACACTAAAGTAACAGTCCTGATGAAAGCCCCAAAGTGGGAGAAACCAGGCCGCAACCCTTCCACATACCAGGCGGCGAAATTGGGGAAACTGGCATCTTCAAGGATAAAGGCATTATTGCGGTTAAAATCCTTAAAGAGGTTATAGTCCGTGCCTTGGGTGATCACCGGGCCATAATTTGGGTCGGCAGGTTTGTCGCCATCAACCACAAAAGATAGGAAATCGCCGTTGCCGGAAAAATGTTGACCCAATTGTTCGCTAATGCCCAGTAAGGTCTTATGGACATCACGGCAACGCATCAGCAATTCATTAGTCCCTAAAGTACCGGCGGAAACGATGACGCGGCGGGTCATGGCCGTGCATTCGACATTCTGGTTCAAATCCCACCAAACCACCTTATAACCATAAGCGCCATTGGCCGAGCTATCTTCATCGCCTTCGGCATTGAGGGGAATGATTTTTTGTGCCAGCACTTCGGTCTTGATTTGCGCGTGGTAACGGTTTTCGGCCACAAACAAGTAATTTAAATCTAAGGTGTTCTTAGAATGGGTATTGCAACCCACATCGCATTCGGCGCAATAGACGCAAGAGGTTTGCACCGCCCCGTAACGGTTTTGGTCCTGTTCACCGATAGCCAGCGGGTTATCAAAATCATTGCCAAAAAAAACGTTAATGTCCAACAGCTTGGATTCCCGTTCTTCATAGTGGGCAAATTCCTTAAATAATTGGGTGCGGATGATGTGCCGCCGTGGGTCAGCGTTTTGCGGGATAGGCCGGGCGCCCAAAACCGCTTTGCTAATGGCGTAATAAGGTTGCAAGACCGATTTTTTACAAGTTTCCGGCCAGCTTTCGTCAAATACCTCATCAGGCGGTTGCAAGAACACATTGGCATAAATAAGCGAACCGCCACCCAGCCCCGCACAGACCAAGGCATCCATATTGTCAAAATTACGCACATCAAACATGCCGTGAGTTTGGGTTTTAGCGGCAATGTTTTTCGGGCGTTTGCGCTTTTCTAACGGGACATTCCAAAAATTGTTCGCCATTGTGTGCGGTGAACGCGGAAACGAGCCTTTAGGATAACGTTTGCCTCGTTCCAGCAACAACACTTGCCCCGGCCATTTTTTCGATAACCGACAGGTATTGATGGAGCCGCCAAAGCCGCTCCCGATTACAATCGCTTCATGATCGTAGCTTATGGACATGGTATTACCTCCTCTTGTTATGAAAACGCCACACCTAAGCAAAGGTTTACTTAGGTGGACGGTTTGTTTTATGGAATTTTTTAAGATGATGTAATGGTTAGGTTATTAGCGGCGCTTATTTGCCCAAATGCAGGCCATAAGTGTCCCACAACTCACCTAAGAAAAAGCAGCCAAATTGGCTCAAGGTTTTAGCCTTATCGACCGTAGAGGTGGCATTGGTTACGGTCATGGTAGAAACCAACTTGATCAGATCGGTGATACCTAAGGTCAGGATGCCAGCACCCACGACCGGCCCGCTTTTATCGGTGCCTTTATGCAGTTGCGTATACAAAGTTGTGGTGTCCGACCACAAATCAAAACCCGGATCATCACGCACTTCTTTTTTACCCGCCAAATAATAGGCTTCACCGTCATGCTCAAAACCCAACTCATAAACCATTAATTTCAACTCAGGGTCATCCGTTGGCGAAAATAGGTTAAACACGCCGGTATTGGCTGTGATTTCCAAACCCATAGGAGCAAAGTCGATAGTGCCTGATAAGCCTCCTGGATGTTCCGCTTCGTTGATGAAGCGCCCGACATCATCAATGGACACCATGACGTGGATTGCAAGTTCGGTGTCGAGGCGGTTGCCTTGGTGCAAACCTTCGGAAGGCGTGTCCACGCCTAAGGCAAAGCCACCCGCCATTGTTTCTTTAAACTGGATAC
>JAQTNZ010000184.1 GCA_028713595.1 Methylovulum sp.
TGTGGGTGAGGCCGCCCGCTTGCTCAACCTATCTACGGCCAAAGTCAGGGAAGACCGCTTTGCCGTGGCGGCCACCATGCAGAAAAAATACGGCGGCATTGCCATCCTTAAAGGTGCGGGGACATTGATAGCCACCGCCGATGATATTGCCGTGTCCACCTCCGGCAATCCGGGCATGGCTTCCGGCGGTATGGGCGATGCGCTGTCCGGGGTTATAGCAGGGCTTTTGGCGCAAGGTTTTGCCCTGAAAGATGCCGCGCAACAAGGTGTTTATATCCACGGCAAAGCCGCCGACCTTGCCGCCGAAGCCGATGGCGAGCGGGGCTTGATCGCCAGCGATTTGATGCCGTATTTAAGACGCTTGGTCAACCAATGATACACGCGATACAACGCTATTTGGCCGACACCGAGGCGACCGGACACTTTGGCGGCGAGTTGCGCTCGCTGTTGCCAGCGCAAGCGGTGGTGTTTTTGCAAGGTGATCTGGGGGCGGGCAAAACCACGTTGGTCAGGGCCTATCTGCGTGCCGCCGGTTATGTCGGGGCGGTGAAAAGCCCCACCTATACCTTAGTTGAAGAATACCTTATCAATGGGCAAAAAATTTTCCATTTTGACCTGTATCGGCTGGCCGAACCGGAAGAGCTGGAATGGATAGGCATCCGTGATTATTTTGACCAGCCTAGCCTGTGTTTTATCGAATGGGCGGAAAAAGGCCAAGGTTTCTTGCCCGATCCTGACATTATCATCAGCTTAACGCCTGAAGGTCACGGGCGGATGGTGAAACTGACCCCTTATACGAAGTAAACAATATCCAGCTTGTATATAAACAAAGATGAGCTACTATATAATCTACTGAGATATTATTTTTTCGGCGTTGTCTATGAAATTTTACCATAAAATGCTCTGTATTTTGGCCTTACAGTGTGGTACAGCCGTTGCCTTGGCCGAGCAGCCTATCCAAGTAAGCTCCTTAGCTTATGACGGGCAATTGGGACATTTGACCATTGCCGTCAGCGCTTCTCCTAAACACCGCGTTTTTGTAATGAAGAACCCGTCGCGGTTGGTTATAGACATTAAAAAAGCCACATTGCTTGGCAGTTTAAGGCAACCCCCCGCCACCCATCCGTTATTTGCCAAAGTACGTTTGGCGGTGCAAAACGCCGCAGGTATACGGTTGGTGGTGGATTTGAAAAAACCGATTAGCCCCGAAAAATTTTCCTTGTCATCCAATAACCGCGATGAACATCGGCTGATGGTCGATCTCGCCAACAAACCTAGCGCCGTTGCGCAAGCAAAGCCTAATGCCGCCGCAACGGCGAAAAAAACCAGTAAACCCGCCGAATTGAAAACGGTGGTCAATAAAGGCCGCGATATTATTGTCGCCATTGATGCCGGACACGGTGGCAATGATCCGGGCGCACATGGCCCGCAGGGTACGGAAGAAAAAATCGTCACCTTCGCCATTGCCCAAAAACTGGCGGCGTTTGTCAATGCCCAGCCGGGCATGAAAGCGGTGATGGTGCGTAAAGACGATTATTATGTGGGTTTGCGCGAGCGGATGCAGATTGCCAGGGCCGCCAAGGCTGACCTGTTCATCTCCATACACGCTGATGCCTTTAATGACATTTCGGTCAGGGGGGCTTCGGTGTTTACCTTATCAACTCAAGGCGCGTCCAGCGAAGCCGCGTTGTGGTTGGAAAAAACCGAAAACGCCGCCGAATTAGTCGGTGGGGTCAATTTAAGTGACAAAGAAAATGTGTTGGCTTCGGTGCTGTTGGACTTATCGCAGTCGGCGACGCTATCGGCCAGCCAGCAAGTGGCGGACAGTGTCCTGAAACAGTTTGACGAAGTCGGCCAACTGCACCGTGACTCGGTGCAAAAAGCCGGTTTTATTGTCCTAAAATCGCCGGATATTCCATCGATCCTAGTCGAAACCGCTTTTATTTCCAACCCCTTGGAAGAGCGTAATTTGCTTGATACCCGTTATCAGACTATGACGGCAAAAGCTATTTTTAACGGTGTTTACGAGTATTTTAAAAAGGCCGCCCCCATCGATAGCCGTATGGCGGCGCTGTAAGGACGCTTTCAGGTTTAATGCGCATCCATTCCCTACCTACCCAACTGATTAACCAGATAGCCGCCGGTGAAGTTGTAGAACGCCCCTCATCAGTCGTCAAGGAATTGGTCGAAAACAGCTTCGATGCCGGTGCGGGTCAAGTGCATGTAGAAATAGAGCAGGGTGGGCTGCGATTAATCAAAATCAGGGATGATGGCTGTGGCATTGTCAAAGAAGACCTGCCCTTGGCGTTATCGCGCCATGCCACCAGTAAAATTGCCAGCTTGCAAGATTTGGAGCAAGTTGCCAGCATGGGCTTTCGCGGCGAAGCCTTGCCTAGTATCAGCTCGGTGTCACGGTTGGCGCTGATTTCCAGAATCCCGCAAGCCGACTGTGCGTGGCGGGTTGATGCCGACGGTTCCGAAACCGATTTTACCCCACAACCTGACCCGCACCCGCTAGGTACGACTATTGAAGTGCGGGATTTGTTTTATAACACCCCGGCTCGGCGCAAGTTTTTAAAAACCGAAAAAACCGAATTTGCCCATATCGAAACTTTGTTGCAACGCCTGGCCTTAAGCCGTTTTGACATCGGCTTTAGCCTGTTGCACAACCAAAAAGACATCTTGAAATTAAAACCGGCACTGACTGAAGAACAGCAAATGCAGCGGGTCGCGGCCATTTGCGGTAAGGCTTTTGTCGAGAATGCGGTAAAAATTGACTTTGCCGCCTCCGGTTTGCAACTCACGGGTTGGGTGGGCTTGCCGACTTTTTCCCGCAGCCAACAGGACATGCAGTTTTTTTACGTCAACCGCCGCCTGATTAAGGATAAACTGGTCGCCCATGCCGTTAAACAGGCGTATCAGGATGTGCTGTTCCACGGTCGCCATCCGGTGTTTGTCTTATATTTGACCTTAGACCCGACCTTGGTCGATGTCAACGCCCATCCGACTAAGTTGGAAGTCCGTTTTCGGGAAGGCCGTTTGGTGCATGATTTTTTGTTCAGCGCTTTGCACCGTAGCTTAGCCAGTTTAAGGCCGGGCTATCAAGACCCTGCCGTTAAAGTGCTGGAGCTGCCAACATCGGCCAGTTCCGCAGGCACGACCCCGCCCGCCCGCCCGGTTGCGTATCAACCCAGCCCCCAACAAAGCCATCTGCCGTTACAGGTTGAAGAGCAAATCAGGCAATACGCGCAATTGGCTCCGCAACCCTTAGCCAATACGCAACCAGCAGTAACCACCAGCGAGTATCCGCCGCTAGGCTATGCCATCGCCCATCTGCATAACATTTATATTTTGGCGGAAACGCGCACCGGCGTTATTTTGGTTGATGCCCATGCCGCCCATGAGCGCGTCACTTACGAACGCCTGAAACAACATTACCAGCAAGGGGGCATCGCCAGCCAACCGTTGCTGTTGCCGATTAAAATCACCGTCACCTTAGCCGAAGCCGAGTTGGCCGAACAAGCCCAAGCCCTGTTCGCCACCTTAGGGTTTGACATCAACCGCTTTGGCCCTGAAACCGTGATGATCCGCGCAGTTCCTGCGTTGTTGCGCCATACCGATGTGGAAACATTATTGCGTGATGTGTTGGCGGATTTGTCCGAACATGGCATGAGCCAGCGAGTTCAGGAACACATCCAAGCACTATTGGCGACTATGGCCTGCCACGGGGCTATTCGCGCCCACCGCCGCCTGACGGTGGATGAGATGAACGCCTTGCTGCGTGATATGGAAACCACCGAGCGCAGCGGGCAATGCAATCATGGCCGCCCGACTTGGATTAGCCTATCAACCGATGAGCTGGACAAATTCTTTTTGCGCGGACAATAAGGCTTGCTTCACTTTACTTTATGAACTTAACAAACCATCCGCCCGCCCTTTTTTTAATGGGGCCGACCGCTTCCGGCAAAACCGCCTTGGCGGTACAACTGGCACAGCAGCTTAACGGTGAAATCATCAGTGTCGATTCCGCCTTAGTATTTCGCGGCATGGACATAGGTACGGCCAAACCGACCGTGGCGGAGCGTGGCGGTATCGCCCACCATTTGCTCGACATCCTCGACCCGTCCCAAGCCTTTTCGACCGGGCAATTCCGTAGCCAAGCCTTAGCCCTTATGGCCGAACTGACCCGGCGCGGCAAACTGCCGATTTTGGTGGGCGGCACGATGCTGTATTTTAACGCCCTAACCGCCGGACTGGCGGTGTTGCCGGAAGCTAACCCTGCACTTAGGCAACGGCTAGACCAAGAACTGGCCGATTTTGGCAAAGCGGCCTTACATCAGCGCTTGGCGGCGGTAGACCCTAAAGCCGCCGCTCGAATCCACCCTAACGACCCGCAACGGGTGCAACGGGCGTTGGAAGTCTACGAACTCAGCGGCCAGCCTTTATCGGACTTTTTTGCTGACGCGGCTCCGGCACTGCCTTACCGTGTCCTCAAATTAGTGGTGGCACCCACTGACCGCATCTTATTACATGCTATCATCGCCCAACGCTTTAAGGCCATGCTTGCCCAAGGATTTATCGAAGAAGTGCAGGGGCTTTACCGGCGCGGCGACTTAAACCCGACAATGCCCGCCATCCGTGCCGTGGGTTATCGGCAAGCTTGGGCGTACCTGCAAGGTGAAGTCGATAAGCATACCATGACCGAACAAGCCATCGCCGCCACTCGGCAACTTGCCAAACGGCAGTTTACTTGGCTGCGTAAGGAAACCGAAGCCTTGCATTTGGCAACCGGCGACAGCCAATTGCTGGACAAGGCCTTAACCGCTATTGCCGTGCATTTGGATAGGGTTTAATATCCAAGTTTTTTACTTGCGTTAAGCTTAGGCGATGATGGGATTCACACTTGATAAGGTCGTACCGTGGGGGCACTCATATAACGAATACGTCAGCAAACGCCTCTTCGGCTTGGCTATCCAATTTCAACAGGGCGGTAATGAAATGGCGGTTATTAAAGCCATTTAAAAGCTAACGGTGCTAAAAAGTAACGCATTAAGTTGGTGCATTATTATAAAGGTGCGTTATTATCCGCACACTTTTAACCGAAGAGGAATAAGAACATGGCTGACGCATTAAAAACCACGCATCATGGCGGTTGTCCGCATGATTGCCCTGACACCTGCTCTATGGTGTTTGAAGTTGAAGACGGCAAACTGACCGGAGTCAAGGGTAATCCCCATCATCCCATGACACGCGGCGGCCTGTGCGTCAAGCTTAAAGACTACGAAAAACGCCATTATCATCCTGACCGTTTGTTATACCCTATGCGCCGCATCGGCCCTAAAGGTACGAAGCAGTTTGAGCGTATCAGTTGGGATGAGGCTTTGACGGAAATCGTCAGCCGTTGGCAAGCCATTATTGCCGAACACGGTGCGCAAGCCATCGTCCCTTACAGCTATTTGGGCAACCAAGGCTTGGTGCATGGCCTTAATGGCGGTGATGCGTTTTTTAACCGTTTGGGTGCGACCGTCACCGAGCGGACGTTTTGTGGTGAAGGCTCCAGCACCGCGTGGTTGCTGACCGTAGGCCCGACGGCGGGGGTAGACCCCGAAAGTTTCATCCATGCCAAGTACATCATTATCTGGGCCTGCAATTCGGTCAGCACCAATTTACACCATTGGCACATTATCAAAGAAGCCCAGAAAAAAGGCGCGAAAGTGGTGGTGATTGATGCTTACGCCTCCAAAACCGCCAAAGAAGCCGACTGGCATATCGCGCCTAAGCCCGGCACCGATGGCGCGTTGGCAATGGCAATGATCCATACCCTGATTGCCGAAGGGCTGGTGGATCAGGATTATGTCGATAACTACACGGTCGGTTTTG
>JAQTNZ010000185.1 GCA_028713595.1 Methylovulum sp.
TACACTGGTCATAGAGTCTATCAAACCAAGGCTGAATTTCAGGTAAAGCTAAAAAGTTTTCTGGTTCGTCAATGCAAATAAATGAATTTTCTGGAACACAATAAGTTAAAGTGTAGAGAATGGCTAATGCTTGTTGTCCATCAGATAATTCGTTAAAAAAATACGGAACTTTATTTATATTGACTTGTAAGACTTTCTTTAAGCCGAATTGCGCAAACTTAAATGAACCAAAATTTTTAATGATTTTTTTTAATTCATTTAAAACTAAAAATACACCTTCGCTATTTTCATTGTTCCAGTAATTTAACCATGCGGCATAATTTGATAAATCCCTTTCAGGATGGGCTTCTTCCCTATCCATTTCAGCTTTTATGGTATTTGGGGTAATTCGAACAATGTAAAGCTGTTCCAGCCACTTTTTAAACCAACTTAATTTTTTATTGTCATGCCTTTCTTGTACAGTGCCTAATCCTGAACTAAACCAACTTGATGCGTATGGAATGCCTTCGCTACTGGTTTGCAAATCGTTAAACAACCTGCCTACACTAATTGGCATACCCTCCTGTTCTTCGATGGCAAATTTGAACAAAGGCTGACCATTAAAAACCAAGTTTTCAGATCTAACGCGAATTAAGTTTCTTTCGGGTTTATGCTCTATTTCCAAACTATACTTGTAGATACCTCCATTACCATCAATTTCTAATTCAAATTTTTGGATAGTTTCGTTTAACCAGCGCGTTAATGTAGATGGTTTGAAATGTTCGTTAAGTCTCTCATCCAATCTTGCACCAAGCCTAATGAATTGCTGTATTTCATATAAAGCATCAAAGACCGCTGTTTTCCCAGAACCGTTTTCCCCTAAAAAAAGACTAAAATCTTTACCAATGTTAATGTCAATACTGACTAAACATTTGTAATTATGGATATACAGTTTTTTTAGCATGGCTAGTTCTTTTATTAATTATTGTTCTGGTGCAAGACTATCTTTATCATATTTTGGTAACGCGTTTATGTATCCAATAGCTTGGTCAATAATAGTTATTGGATATTTTGTATCAAATCTATTGCTTGATTTTATACAATCATAATGATTTTCAAGACGGATTTTTTCACACCACGACCAAATAACTTCTTGCTCCATAAGCAATTCCAAATCGTTTAAACGATTTTGGATAGTGATGTAGCCTCCATCATTTGAAATGATGTTTTCAAGCTTATTTATCCTGTTATCATGATTTTCAAATTTTTCCTGAACCTGTTTTTCTAAAGCTTCTCTATGCTCTATTTCTTTTGCAAGCAACCCAACATTAGTGTACAAAAGGCTAACTAATGATTTTAATTCTGACTCTCCAGATTGTAGTGGAGGCGGATAGACACCATGTCTTCTAATTGAAGGGAGAACTTCATGAAATATCCATCGTTGAAATTTTTTTGAAGCTGGGCTTGTATCTCGTGACACAACTCTATATAGGCCAGGCTCTGTAACATAAAACTCATGGTCGCCTGATTCGCTGTAGCTGAGTTCTTTTTCATCTTCCTCCAATGCTTCCATAGAAGCATTTAATAGCCCCTTGAATCCTTGGGATTTAGTTTGGTCTTTAGGTGCGGTTGAATTTTCTTTTGCTAGGATATGAACAACATCGGGCAGTGAAAATAAAACATCTCCATTACGGTACATTGTTCTTATTTTTAAATCGCCAGAAAAACCGGAGTAAGAAAGAGTCAGTTCAGACATTATTTTTGTCCTTTATATTTTAGCTTTGGCACATCGGAAACCCCAGCGACTCGCGCCGTGCGTAATAAGCCTCGGCTACGGCGCGGGATAAAGTCCGCACGCGCAGGATATAACGTTGCCGTTCGGTGACGGAGATGGCGTGGCGGGCATCGAGCAGGTTGAAGGTGTGCGAGGCTTTTAAGACCATTTCATACGCAGGCAGCGGCAAGTTCAGCTCGATCAGCTTTTGGCATTCTTGCTCGTAAGTGTCAAAACAGGTGAACAGGAACGGCACGTTGGCGTGTTCAAAGTTAAACGCCGACATTTCCACTTCGTTTTGGTGGAAAACATCGCCGTAGGTGACGATACCGTGCGGGGTTTTGGTCCAAACCAAATCATAAACGCTTTTTACGCCCTGCAAATACATCGCCAGCCGCTCTAAGCCGTAGGTGATTTCGCCCGTGACCGGACGGCATTCCAAACCGCCGACTTGTTGGAAATAGGTGAACTGGGTGACTTCCATGCCGTTTAGCCAGACTTCCCAGCCCAAGCCCCACGCGCCTAGGGTGGGGGACTCCCAGTTGTCCTCGACAAAACGGATGTCATGTTCAAGCAAATCAAACCCCAAATGGCGCAATGATCCCAGATACAGCTCTTGGATATTGTCAGGCGAGGGTTTGAGCATGACTTGGTATTGGTAGTAATGCTGCAAACGGTTGGGGTTTTCGCCAAAACGCCCGTCAGTCGGGCGGCGCGACGGCTGCACATACGCGGCGTTCCACGGCTCAGGGCCGATGGCGCGTAAAAAAGTCGCGGGGTGGAAAGTGCCTGCGCCGACTTCTTGGTCTAAAGGCTGCAATAAGATACAGCCTTGGTCTGACCAATAAGTTTGTAACGCAAGAATAAGTCCTTGAAAGGTAGATAAATCGTTGTTTAGACTCGACACGGCAGGCTTGGTTGGGTTGAGTTAAAAAAGCTAATTATAGCGTAAAACGCCATTCTGATGGGGGTGTGTCCTATTTTTAACGGCACGGGCTAGGCTCTATTGGTTTGGAGCGCGGGCATCCTGCCCGCTGGGTTGCGGGCAAGATGCCCGCGCTCCATTCGCTGGCCTTCAGTCAGGTTGTTTCTGCGTTAATGTGCCGCGTGTGCTTGTGATTGCGGCTGGGTCAATTCATTACGGCGCAGGATATAGCCATCGGCATTTTTGCCGGCGATACGGTTGCCGCTGTCATCCAGTTGGGTCAGCGTGTTGGTGCCGACCGCATAGTGCCGTGTCAGTTGGCTATTGCGCGGTGTCAAAACAATGGTGTCGTTTTCATCATGCCAAGTGAATTTGCCTTTCTCGACAAACTCCCGTTCGGACTTGCCGACATTTTGGGTCATCAGGATGTAGCTGCCGTTATTGTTTAAAGCCAGCGAGGTCTTAACGCCTTTGCAGTCCGCGCACGGTGTAAAACCGTAATAGACACCGGGCCAGTCGATAGTGGTTTGCGCATGATGCGCGGCGTGGGGATCGGTGGTTTCTTCGGCAAATGCCGGGGCGTTACCCAAAAACAAGGCGATGAATAAAAATACAGTCAGATTGCGTTGCTTAGACACTTGCATATTAGCCCTCGT
Source organism: Methylovulum sp. (assembly GCA_028713595.1). Taxonomy (GTDB): domain Bacteria; phylum Pseudomonadota; class Gammaproteobacteria; order Methylococcales; family Methylomonadaceae; genus Methylovulum. The sequence goes on from JAQTNZ010000185.1 coordinate 3,335, forward strand.
AAGTCAGGTTAGTAGCATAACCCGATGAATATTAACGGATACCCAAAAGATCGGGTTACGCTACGCTAACCCGACCCACTAATAACGGTAATAATAGGTTTTAAAGATTAAAGTCTTCGCGTGTCAAGCCGGATTGTTTGATAATTGACTGTAGCGTTCCTATTGGAATTTCTTTTTTAGGACTAGGTACAATAACCGCACGATTGGCTTTGCTATATTTTTGATGACTGCCTTTTTGGCTTGTTTTTACAAAGCCATGTAGCAACAACACTGCAATAATTTCTTTCGATGATAGTAACTTAGGCATGAACTGCGAACTCGCCTAGCATAAATTCACCTACTTCATGAAAATCATTCGCTTTTTGCTCATCTTCCAAATATAACTCCACAGCCTCTTTCAAATTAGCTAAAGCTTCATCAATAGTCTCGCCAAAGCTAGCCACTTCGATATTTAAGCATTGCGAAACGTAATAATCGCCTTCACGATAGATAATATATTTCAGGTTTTTCATCATTGGAATGTCCTAAAAAGTCGGGCGGTTAGACTATGCGGTTTCGTTGCCCTCACAGCCAGTTCCCATCATTGTGTGACGCTGTTTTCCTTACCCATAAACGACTCCAGCAACATCAGCCCCACACCGATGCTGATTGCCGCGTCAGCGATATTGAAAATGGCGAAATGCCAACTGCCGATATAAAAATCGACAAAGTCGATGACGTAGCCGTAGGCGAGGCGATCGATCAGGTTGCCGATGGCACCGCCCAAGACTAAGGCTATGGCGGCCGCCAGCAGGGTTTCATGTTTTTGCAACCGCGCCAGCCACACGGTCAGGCTGGTGCTGATGACGATAGCCAGCCCCGCAAACAGCCAGCGTTGCCAGCCGCCCGCGTCGCTTAAGAAACTAAACGATGCGCCGGTATTATGCACATAGGTCAAGTTTAGCGACGGTATCAGGGCAATAGAATCATGCAACTGCATGGCACTGGTGATGGCAAGTTTACTGGCTTGGTCCAACACCAAGGCCAGCGCGGACAGCCCTAACCATTTAAGCATAACGTCTCACTTCACCCGCACCGGCGACGTTTTCGACACAACGTCCGCACAGTTCTGGGTGTTCAGCATGGCTGCCAATATCAGGGCGTTGGTGCCAGCACCGCACACATTTTTGATGGGGCGAGGCCATGACTTTGATTTTAATGCCGTCAATTTCCGTGCTGACCGCATCGGCGGGGGCGGCGGAGTCCGGCAAGACGCTGGCGGCGGAGGTGATGAAGATAAAATGCAGTTCATCTTTTAGCTGTGCCAAATCCGCTTGATGGTCGGCGGTGCAATACAGCTCGATTTGCGCGTTTAACGATGCGCCGATGTCGCCTTTGGCACGGCTTTTTTCCAGTTCCTTACTGACTTCGGTACGGATCGCCATGATTTTTTGCCAACAGTCACGGTTTAACGGTGACGATTCATCCAACGTTGCCAAGCCGTCATACCAGGTTTCCAAAAACACCGATTCGCTGTGTTGTCCAGGCAGATAATGCCAGATTTCCTCAGCGGTGTAGCTGATGATAGGGGCCAGCCAGCGGGTTAATGCTTCCAACACATGGTGCATGGCGGTTTGCGCCGAACGGCGGGCAAGGCCATCGGTTTTGGCGGTGTATTGGCGGTCTTTGATGATGTCCAGATAAAAGCCGCCCAGATCAATCACGCAAAAATGATGCACTTTTTGGAAAATGTGTTGGAACTGGTAGGCCTCATAAGCGGTTTTGACCTCTTCTTGCAACAGATGGGCGCGGTCAACAATCCAACGGTCTAAGGCCAGCAAGTCGCTGGTGGCGACCTGATGCTGGGCGGGGTCAAAATCAGCCAGGTTCGACAACAGGAACCGTGCGGTATTGCGCAAGCGGCGGTAGCCATCGGAGGTGCGCTCTAGGATTTCATCGGACACGCGCATTTCGCCGCGATAATCGGTGGAGGCTATCCATAAACGCAGCACATCCGCGCCAAGGTTTTTCATCACCGATTGTGGCGGGATGACGTTGCCCTTGGATTTGGACATTTTTTCGCCTTTGGCATCGACCGTAAAGCCGTGGGTCAGCACCGCCTTATAAGGGGCGACATCGTTCATGGCGACCGAGGCCAGCAACGATGATTGGAACCAGCCGCGATGCTGGTCGGAGCCTTCCAGATACAAATCGGCGGGGAAATGCAGTTCCTTGCGCCGCTCCAATACGGCGGCATGGGTGACACCCGAATCGAACCAGACATCTAAGGTGTCGGTCATTTTGTCGTAAAATTCGGCTTCCGCACCCAGCAATTGCGCCGCGTCCAGCCCGAACCACGCTTCTATGCCCTGTTGCTCGATCAGTTGCGCGACTTGCTCGACCAGCTCGGCGGTGCGCGGGTGCAGCTCGCCGGTTTCTTTATGGACGAAAAAGGTAATCGGCACGCCCCAGGTGCGCTGGCGCGAGATACACCAGTCAGGGCGGCCATTCATCATGCTTTCGATACGCGCTTGCCCCCAGTCAGGAATCCATTCCACGCGCTGG
>JAQTNZ010000186.1 GCA_028713595.1 Methylovulum sp.
ATCATCACCACCGTTGTTCAGGGCTGGCCCTTAAGATGCCGTATTTTGTTCACGGGCATTGAAATTGTCCACCCATTTGGTGATCCGTTGCATCACTTTTTGGAATTCTTCATGGACAATCGGCTTGGTCAAATAGGTCGAGCAACCGGAAATGACCCCCTTGACCTCATCCATCGGCGACGTTTTTGCCGACAACATGATAATCGGGACTTTTTTCATGGTCGGGCGTTTGCGCATCTGGCTACAGGCTTCAAATCCGTCAATGCCCGGCATCATAATATCAAGGAAAATAAAATCATAGCGCTGCTCTTCCGTCATCGCCAGAGCTTCTTCACCGCTACCTGCAAAGTCGATATGCACGGTCGCCGCCAGTTTTTCCAATTCCAAGGCCAAGGCTTTTTGCATCGGCAGGCTGTCATCGACCACCAGCACACGGTAAGTTAGGGCCTCAGCGCCGCCAATGTCCGCAACCGGAAGGGCCGCATCTTCCACAACCACTACCTGGGCCGGTTCGGCAGGTGTAGCCATAACAGGCGCGTCCATTGTCCCGGACGTTGCCAAGCCATCAAGCACCCGCAACACCCGCGACGCCACCAACGGAAACGGCAAATGCACATAACCGGCCTGTTCGGGCGGCTGTTTGGCGACCACGACTATTTTTACAGGTAACTCGGCCAAGTCCGCCAACTGCGCCTGATAAGCACCGACATCACCAAAAACCAGCAACACGTCAGGCGCTATCGACGCATCAAACGGCTGTAACGAATAAGACAGGTTTTTCGCCAAGGGCAAAATTTTTCCGAGCTTGCTCTCTTCCACCGCCGGGAAGCCTAGGGTGCTGATTTTCATAGATCACTATCCTTTAACATTTAGCTAAATTGACTATAGATGGGTCTGGTGACTTTTTCAATACCAACCATTTAGGTAAGGCTTTAATTTCATTGTACTGCGTTAACAGCAAAAAACCTGCATGAAAAATAGCAAGACGGCATGTTTTTGACAATCGCCTTTTATTTCCGCCGCTTATCCAATTGGCAATGAACAAAATACCTTAGACGGCAAGGGTCGGAACAAAAATTTTCGGCGTGCCTGTAAGAAATCCATATCCCTTCCGACTAAGGGATGGGGATGGCTTGCCGCTGTCTTGTCTCGCCCGCCCCTATTAACCTTTCCTATTGGACTTTCCCTATGAGACGCAAAATGAAACGTAAACTTCCTGCCGTATTGTTCGCCATTGCCAGCGCCTTACCCGCCATCGCCTTAGCCAGTGACAAGCTCTATACCCTATCCAATGACGCGACCAGCAACGCCGTGTATGCCTACCAACACTCGCCCAAAGGCGGTTTTAGCCTAATCGGCAACTATGCGACAGGTGGCGCCGGCACCGGGGCTGGCTTGGGCAACCAAGGTGCTTTGGCGATCAGCGCCAACGAACATTACCTGTTTGCCGTCAATGCAGGCAGCAATGAGGTGTCTGTTTTTGCAATCCAAAAAAATGGCTTAACCCTGCTGGACACCGTACCTGATAACGGCAAAACCCCAGTGAGCATCACGGTGCATGATAATTTGGTTTATGTGGTCAACTCAGGTGACGACAGCATTTTTGGCTATCAGTTTGATTCGGTCACGGGCAAACTGACAGCCCTCACCGATTCATACCAACCATTAGGAGGTACGGGGACTGGCGCGGCGCAAATCAGCTTTAACAGCACAGGTACGGTATTGGTGGTTTCTGAAAAGGCCACCAATAAGCTGACTTCCTTCCACCTGAACCACCGTGGGGTTCCAAACGGCAGCTACAGCATCGATTCCGCAGGTTCCACGCCGTTTGGCTTTGCGTTCGGCAAACGCGACCAAGTGTTTGTCTCGGAAGCCCAAGGGGGTGGCTCTAACCTAAATGCCAGTAGCGTTTCCTCTTACGCAAGCGCTGATAACGGCAAGCTCACCTTGATCGATGGTGAAGTCAAAAGCTTCCAAACCGCCGCTTGCTGGTTAGTCACCACACCGGACGGACGCATGGCCTTTACTGCCGACACCCCTGCCAATGCCTTATCTTCCTATAAAATCGATTTTGACGGTCATCTTAAATTGGCACAAAGCCAAGCGGCGGTTGCCAATAAACCGGGAGATCTGGCAATTTCAGGCGATGGCAGCACATTATATTCACTGAACGGCGGCGACCATACCCTGGCCTCTTATCAAATAAAGGCTGACGGCCAGTTGATCTCCGGCGACACTTTGCCGTCATTACCGCTTTTTGCAACGGGTCTGATTGTCCGCTAACCCTAAGCTAAACGTTTGAAAACAGATTGCCCTATACCGGATTTGGCTGGGGCAATCTTGTGGCTTAATTGTTTAGGCTTTTAAAATTTAAGGCCACGTTGGGAACTTTAGCGAAAAACCCGTGTTTAATAGGGTATGTTTCGCCTGACGTTGAATGCCAGCGTGCTTGCCGATTCATGTTTATTTTTCATCGAAGCCCCTCTCGACCTTCTTTCTGTAGTGATAGCCGTTGCCGCAACCACTGTAACTACAGAAAGAAGGTCTTTTTTTCCCCTCAATGCCTTCTCCACTTTATTGAGTTGCCTCCAGCACTGGCTTTGGCACGACGGCGGGCCGGCAAAAAGCCCGCTTAAACCCGCAAACACTTGGGAACCCGTCAAAAATCTGTAAAATAGCCACTTTTATTTTAACCCTCCCTTTTTATGCGCACTACTCAGTTCCCCCTCAACACCGTTAAAGAAACTCCCGCCGATGCCGAAATCATCAGCCATCAGCTGATGATCCGCGCCGGCCTGATCCGCAAACTGGCGGCCGGGCTTTATAGCTGGCTACCGCTGGGCTTGCGGGTGTTGCGCAAAGTCGAAAAAATCACCCGCGAAGAAATGGAAAAGGCCGAGGCTTTGGAAGTGCTGATGCCAACGTTGCAACCTGCCGAACTCTGGCAAGAAACGGGTCGCTGGGAGCAGTACGGCCCCGAATTGGCGCGTTTAAAAGACCGTCATGACCGTGATTTTTGCTTAGGCCCTACCCACGAGGAAATTATCACCGATTTGGCGCGTAACGAGCTAAAAAGCTATAAGCAATTGCCGATTACCTTTTACCAGATCCAAACCAAAATCCGCGATGAGATCCGCCCACGTTTCGGGGTGATGCGCTCACGCGAATTTATCATGAAAGATGCTTATTCTTTCCATCTTGACCAAGCCTCCTTACAAGAGTCTTATGAGGTGATGTACCGCGCCTACAGCAATATCTTTAACCATTTGGGCTTAAAATTTCGGGCGGTGATCGCCGATTCCGGCTCTATCGGTGGAGCCATTTCCCATGAGTTCCATGTTTTGGCCGATTCGGGCGAAGATGCCATTGCCTTTTCTACGGAGAGCGATTATGCGGCGAATGTGGAAAAGGCGGAAGCCTTAGCCCCAACGGGTTCGCGCCCTACCGCCACCGCAGCGATGGCTTTGGTCGGCACGCCCGCGCAACACAGCATTGAAGAGGTGTGTACGTTTTTAGCCATCCCCGCCAGCCAATGTCTGAAGACTTTGATTGTCAAAGGTGAAGATGACGGTTTGGTGGCGTTGTTGCTTAGGGGCGACCATGAGCTGAACAAAATCAAGGCGGAAAAGCTCGCCGGAGTCGCTGCGCCGTTAACCTTTGCCAGCGAAGCGGATATTCTCGCCGCCTGTGCTTGCAAACCCGGCTCTATCGGGCCTATTGGCTTGACCATACCCGTAATCGCTGACCGTAGCGTGGCCTTGATGGCGGATTTTGTTTGTGGTGCCAACCAAGACGGCAAGCATTATCAAGGTGTTAACTGGGAGCGGGATTTGCCCTTGCCTGAAATAGCGGATTTACGCACTGTCGTTGAAGGCGACCCCAGCCCGGACGGCCAAGGCCACATCACCTTGGCGCGGGGCATTGAAGTCGGGCATATTTTCCAGCTCGGCACCAAATACAGTAGCGCCATGAAGGCGGGCATCATTAACGAAGCGGGCAAACATCAGATTATGCTGATGGGCTGTTATGGCATCGGCATTTCCCGCGTGGTCGCGGCGGCTATTGAGCAAAACCATGACGGTCGCGGCATTATTTGGCCGAAAAACCTCGCCCCGTTCCAAGTGGCCTTATTGCCCATGAACATGCACAAGTCCGAACGCCTGAAAGCCTTGGCGGAACAGTTGTATCAGGATTTGCAAGCGGCGGGCATTGACGTGCTGTTTGATGACCGCAAAGTCCGCGCCGGCTTTTTGTTCTCGGACATGGAACTGATCGGTGTCCCCCACTGCATTATCGTCGGCGACAAAAGCCTGGATAACGGCACGGTCGAATACAAGTCCAGAACCTCACGCGACAATGAAGAATTGCCCATCAGCGGGCTGATGGCGTTCCTCAAGGCCAAATTGGCTTGATAACCACAGGGTGCGGGCGGTAGCCGCACCCCGGCTCACCCATAAGCCCGTTTGGGCACACCGCCGCCCTTAGGGTGGCTCTTGGCTAACCTTTTTTCCGAATTTTGCCGATAAGAATACCTATGTTATCAATATTGGCTGTCAACTTAGTGTAAAATAAGCTAAGCCTGACAACACAACCAAACATTCTGGCCTTACGCCCCCTTAAGGAAAACAGTCTGTTAGTGGTAATATTGGCACACTCGGCGATCAAGCTAACATTGGATATTTTATGCAACTGAATATATTGGCAAGTTTTGGGCAATTTGACAGGCCAGAACCAAAAACTAAGGCATTTGTAAGACCACAAACACAAGGCATACTGGGCATTTGGCTAAACTGCCAAATGTCACGCTGGTTAATGTATGTCTGTTTGACGGTGGCCCCCACCGCACTATTGGCTAACACGCCCATCGCCCCGATCCAGGCTTTGTCGCCTGTCGGCCAAGAAATCGCCGCGATCATCACCGCCAAGCAGCACCCGTTGCTGTTGCCCGGCGGTTTTGCCAACCGTGCCGAAGATTTGGACGCACTGTATAAAATGGGCAATTATCAACCGTTATGGTTAGGCGCTGGCGCATCTGAACAAAATGTTTCGGCATTGCTGGGGCTATTGGCCAATGCCTCGGCCAATGGCTTGCAGCAAAGCAATTACAGCACCGAGACCTTGCAGGGCAAAATGCCCGCCCTACTGCATTTGGATGCCAACGCTTATCGGGAACTGGCCAGCTATGACACCGCCCTGAGCCTGTCGCTGTTACGTTTCCTGCACGATTTGCATTATGGCCGCGTCAGCCCGCAAGTGATTAACTTCAACCTTAAGCTGCGCGAAAAAAAGACCATTGACCTGCCCGCCTTAATCAAAGCCAGCATTGAGCAACAAACGGTGGCCGACTTGCCCGGTAGGGTTGAGCCACAATTGAAACAGTATCAACTGTTAAAAACGGCGTTAGCCCGTTACCACGCCTTGGCACAACAGGCCAAACCGTTTGCCATGACCTTTAAAAAGCCCATCCGCCCGGGTGAAAACCTAGCCGACTTGGCTGCGTTACGGGATTTGCTGAACACCTTGGGGGATTTGCCCACCAATTCGCCGGTCAAGTCGGCACGCTATAGTGACGACACGGTCACTGCCATGAAATCGTTCCAACGGCGGCATGGCCTGTCGGCTGATGGCGTTATCGGCAAATCGACCGTGGTGGAACTCAACACCGGCCTAGCCAAACGGGTGACGCAAATCGAGCTGGCGATGGAACGCTTGCGCTGGTTGCCGGAACTGGGCACCGGGCCTTCGGTCATTGTCAATATTCCGGCGTTCCAACTGTGGGCGTTGGATGACATCAACAACCTGCAATCCACGGTCACGCACATGCGGGTGGTGGTCGGCAAGTCCATGAAAACCCAAACCCCCGTC
>JAQTNZ010000187.1 GCA_028713595.1 Methylovulum sp.
TGAACGGTTAATCCGGTCATGGTTCGACAAGCTCACCACGAACGGATTAACTTACTACGACCTTAAATTAGTTATCTTTATTATCTTATTGAAATGAAAGCATAATATCTTAACTTAATGGCAGTGGAGTAATGGCCAGAGAACATAAAGAAGGCCACTGGCCTACCTTAGGACAGGACACCTAACCCATGCAGGACATCAGCGGATTATCAGGGCTATTTATCAGCGCCTTTATTTCCTCCACCATCGCCCCCGGTGGCTCGGAAGTGGTGTTGGCTTATCTGGTCAACCAAGGCCATTATCCCATCAGCCACTTGCTGATAGTGGCGACGGTCGGCAACACCTTAGGCGCCATGACAACGTGGGGCTTGGGTGCCTTGGCTGCCAAAAAATTCCCCATCGCCTCACTGTTGCCTAAAAACAAACAAAAAGCCTTAGCTTTAGTGCAAAAAACCGGCCTATGGACACTGCTATTTTCATGGCTACCCGTCATCGGCGATGCCCTATGCTTTGCGGGCGGTTGGCTAAAGCTGGCGTTTTGGCCAGCCAGCCTGCTGATTATGCTAGGCAAATTAGGCCGTTATGCAGCCGTTGCGTGGCTATTTAATTAACCCATAAAAAAATAGCCCACTCAAAACCAGACCGATTGAACCCTTTATGGCTGCTGCGGAATATACAGTGCAGTTGGCCTATAAACGGCTTAAGCGGTCTTGTTAGGTGGGAAGTAAAAAACATCAGACAGAGGTATTTTGTGCTACGGCATTTTCCCGAACCCAACTTAGTTTATAGCCATAAAAAAAGAGATTATTTTATCGCCGCCTTCACCTTTTTCTGCGTGGCGGTATGCTTGTTAAGCGATGCCCATGCCGATATGGCCAAGCAAAACGCCTTAGGCGTGTGTGGCTGGGTGTTTTTGATCGGACTGTTGTTAGGTGAGGCGAAAGATGTCCGCGTACAAGTGCTGATTGCCGTGCTGTTCGCCACCATTGGCGAGCATTTTGCCTCGCCCTATATGGGCGGCTACACTTACCGCTTTAGCAATGTCCCGGCATACGTCCCGCCCGGACACGGCATGGTTTACTTGACCGCCGTGGCCTTGGCCCGTTCCGGCTTGTTTTTAACCTACGCCCGACACATCGCCACCTTTGTGGTCGCCGTCTGTGGCTTATGGTCATTATGGGGTATCAGCGGCATACCCGCCCAAGGTGACTATGTCGGCGCGTTGCTGTTTGTGGTGTTTTTGGCCTACTTATTCAAGGGCCGCTCGCCCATGGTGTATTTGGCGGCGTTTTTTATCACTACATGGCTGGAATTGATTGGCACCGCCGCTGGCACTTGGACATGGGCGGCCATTGATCCGGTTTTGCATTTACCGCAAGGCAACCCGCCTAGCGGGGTCGCCGCCTGGTATTGCCTCGTCGATGCGGTCGCCATTGGCGGTGCGCCACAGGTCATGGCCTTAGCGGGCCGCACACGCGATTATCTCAAAGTACAAAAAGCCCGAAAAAATGCCTATCAGGGGGCGGGTAACGAGTGACCAGCCCTTAAATTTATCATCAATAACCCGAGGAAATGGTATGAAACGTCGTGATTTTATCCAATTAAGCGCAGTCAGTTTGGCAACCGGCCTGGTTGCCCCCGTAATAAGCCAAGCCGAAAGCCTGCCGTCCGCTAGCCAAACCGCCGATATTTACTATACTAAAGACTCGGCAGGCCGCTGGAGCGGTAAGGTCGCCACCCATTTACCCGTTATCGAAACCAGCAAAGCCGATGGCAAAGTCACCGTCAAAGTGACCACGCCGCATGAAATGAAAGGCTATGAACACTACATCGTCAAACATGTATTATTGGACAAAGACCACAAGTTTATCGCCGAAAAAATGTTTAACCCCTTGGAAGACAAAGCCCCTGTATCCAGCTTTACTCTGGATAATTACAGTGGTACTTTATACGCGCTAAGTATGTGCAACAAGCACGACCTTTGGTTGGCTTCCGCCGAACTGTAAAGGCATTACGGCCTGTCAAGGCCCTTAAGGCCTTGACAGAGTTAAATTTCCGGCGGCTTGCAAGCGTTAGCGGTATAAAAATCCCCCTTACATTCTGTACAGCATTCTGGAGAAGCTATGCCCTTTTTAGGTATCGGTGTCCACGTCATGGTCGCCTTATTTTTCGCCATCCACGCCCTGCGTACCGGACAGCCCATGTATTGGCTGTTTATCTTGTTCTCGTTCCCACTGCTAGGCAGTATCGCCTACTTCGCCGTCATTTACCTGCCTAACTCGCGCCTTGAATACGGGGCCAAAAAAGCGGTCGCCGTCGCCGCGAAAGCGCTAGACCCCACCCGCGAACTGCGGGAAGCACAAGCCGCCTTTGATTACACCCCAACCGTACAGCACCAAATGCGCTTTGCCGCCGCGTTACTGGAATTAGGCCGCGCCGAAGAAGCCGCCGACAATTACGAAGCTTGCCTAAAAGGCCCGTTCCTCACCGACTCCGTCATCCGCTTTGGGGCGGCCCGTGCGTTTGTCGAATGCGGGCGTTATTTCCAAGCCATCGGCCATTTGACCGCCATCCGTGAAACCGACCCTGAGTTCCGTAGCGAACAACTGGCGATTTTATTGGCCCGCGCTTACGCCGGAGCCGGCGACAACACCGCCGCCAGAACCGAATTTGCCAACGCCCTTGCCCAATTTGGCAGCTTTGAGACCCGCGTCCACTATGCCATCTGGGCCATCCGCAACGATGACCTGGAAACCGCCACCCGCCTCAAATTAGAAATAGACGACTCCATGAAACGCTGGAACCGCCATACCCGCACATTAAACAAACCGCTGTTGAAGTTGCTTTATGACACTTATGCGGCTAGGAATAAGTAAGGGATGTGCCGGTTGTAGAGACGTTGCACGGCAACGTCTCGCCAGCTTGATTGACAAAAGCGACCGCTAATCCTAAGCTTAAGCCTTGGCTTACGTTTTAGTGCCATCAGGATTTATAGGCCTTAAGACGTTGCCGTGCAACGTCTCTACACTATGTACCCAACAGAAAGCTAGGATATAAGACATGGCGGCTTCTTTACATGAACAAGATTTTTACGCATGGACAAAGCAACAAACAGATGTTTTAAGATCAGGGGTGTTTGCTAATTTAGATACCGCCTATCTGATAGAGGAACTAGAAAGTATGGGTGCCAGCGAAAAACGGGAATTATTGCACCGTCTGACCTTATTGATGGGGCATTTGTTGAAATGGGTGTATCAGCCTGAACGGCGCGGCAATAGTTGGCTCGCAACCATTGAAGAACAACGGCTGGAAATTATAGATTTACTGGAAGACAATCCAAGCCTAAAGCATCAACTGGAGCAACAGTTTGTCAAGGCTTACATAAAAGCCGTGCTGTTTGCGGTAAGGGAAACCAATTTACCAAAGTCCACTTTTCCTGAATTGTCACCGTTTACTTTAGAGCAGGTTTTAAATGAAATGTTTTTGCCTAAGTAGGCTACAAGTTGGTTAAATGGGATAGGCTTCGATAGCTTGCGTGTTTCTATCGGTAGTTTATGGGTAGTTTGCCCCTTACCGTTAATGTTGGGGTTCGTACCTCACCCCAACGGGCTACTTGAACACCAACCGAAAGCACATCTTAAATTGCTTATCTTCTACGCGGTAGGCGTTTTGGATTCTTAACACGCCATCCATGATAATCTTGGTGATGTGTAAGATAATAGTCAATTGCGATTTGAGTAAATTCTCGAAATTTACGGTCATTCCAAAGCGCAATGATATTTTTCTTAGGCTCTCTGCGTTGTTGTTTTGAGCCTTTATATACCCAACCTTGATATGGATCCAGTTTAGGCTGGCTTTGTCCATTCCAATGACCATGAGGAATAGATGGGAAAAAATCATCGTCGTATTGGTGAAATTCCCAATTTGAAAGTCCCGTATGTGTTCCGGCTAAAAAATATAAAAAGACACCGTCTTCATTTTCATCACCGGGCAAGTATTCAAGGCTGCTATCAGAAGACGAAGATTTGTTGTCATCCTGTGATCTATTCGAAAGAGATTCGCCTTCATACTCCCAATTATCCTCATTCTGCCACTCCTCAATTTGAAGAATGCGACTGATAGTTATATTCGCTGGATTGGTTGAAGAACTCATTCCCTTTAATGTTACAAACCTATCCATTAATTGAGACCAACTAATTAAGCCAAATAGATAAGCTTCTTTTGAGCTATTAAGAAACAGCCTTGCTGCATCGTATGTGAGAAATTTCATAATGCCCAACGTTTAGGTAAGGGGCTGCCCGCGTGATTGCTTACAACGAAGCCGCTTACCTGTGAAAAAAACTGACTTTGCCAGCCGGAATGGCGGGCAGTCCCTTTGACTTGTTGGGCATGGATAAAGGACATTTTGCCCCGAACCCGAAAAACCCGCCACACCGCACTGCCGCAAAACGGGAAAGGAAACAACCCCGGCTGCTTGACGATGCCAGATAACGCACACCATAGAAGCCGACCGCCTAAACCAAAGAAATCACAACATACGAATTATGCGCAAGGAAGACAGTGCAAACAATTTGCAGATGTGGATGGTTTTAGCACAGATATTCTCGAATGGTTCGTTAAGCTTATTTGGATTTAGATTGGCTCTTTGTTACTTCTGTTTCGACAGCGGCATAAATGATTCGATAGGCTGATGCAATGTCATTGGCTCCTGATGATGTTGTGCTGCCATTGATATGAATTTGCTTGCTATTAAGTGCTGCTACAAGAATTTCAGTGGCCAGCTCGCTAACAGTTTTACTCATTTAAATCTCCTTAATTTGATGTTTAATTTCGATGCCCAACGTTACGGTAAGGGGCGCGCCGCCAGCGAAAGCCAAGCGAAGCCCCTGAACCTTGATAAAAAACCAAACTTCAAAACCGCCAACGGGCGGCACGTCCCTTTGACTGACTTGTTAGCTATTAAAGCTTGGAAGCATCGTCTTTGGTACCGGCAGGACAGTTTCCATCTATGCCTGGACGATCTACTTCTAAAGTAGCAACCTGAACTTTTCCATTATGTTTTTCCCAGCAAATCCGTGCATACTCGTACGCAAAAATAGTACCGTCAGATAGCTTTGCAATTGATTCTCCAGAAGATTCAGCTTTTACAGAAAACTCAGGGCTTCCAATCTGGGGGTTTTTGATTTTCAAGGTTAAGTTTCCAGATTTGCTTGTTTTTTTGGATGATTCTCGGTTAAAAACAGTGGCTACACTTGTTATGATCCGAGGAGTGTCATAACGTTTAAGCAAATCTAAATTTTCCTGATTTTGGGGCGAATTTATTTCTGTTACAAACTTATTTACATCAAAAAGTGTGAAGACAGAAAACTTGCCAGTTACCTTTGATTCGCTTGTTCCACTTCCGCTAACACTTCCTTCCGCCAATTCAATGCCAGCTTTAGCGGCGGCCTCCCATGCGGCTTTACCGGTTTGCTCATCAAATGCTTCTGTAACATGACGAGCTGTTATCTCGTGATCTAAATATGGTAAAAATTTAGGATCAAAAGAATTTACTCCGCTGCTTCTTTTTACTCCCGCGTACAGGAAATCTGTCCTAATTGCCCCAGACTTTCGAAATTTTGTTCCTTGTATTGTTAGGTAATTATCAGATTCATATACGTCGGGCTTAACAAACCAACAACCATTAAGACCAAGGACTAATACGGTTGCAGATACAGCGATGTAAAAATTTTTCATTTATATCTCCAAAAATGATTGTGGTTTGTTTTTTACAGCTAACGTTAAGTATACCCCTAAAAAGGGGGCTTGAAATACACCTGTAAAGATGTATATCATACTTGTATACTGATATTTTTCA
>JAQTNZ010000188.1 GCA_028713595.1 Methylovulum sp.
AATAAAAACTTTGCCATTGTCGATGCCGCCATGAATGATTTGCTGCGCCCGTCACTGTACGGGGCTTGGCAGGATATTATCCCAGTCAGCCCGCATGATGAAGCTTTGCCATTGCGTTGGGATATTGTCGGGCCGGTATGTGAAACTGGGGATTTTTTGGGTAAAGACCGTGTGTTGAAATTGGCGGTGGGTGATTTGTTGGCGGTGCGTTCCGCAGGCGCTTATGGTTTTAGCATGAGTTCCAATTATAATTCTAGGCCACGCGCCGCCGAAGTGATGGTGGATGGGTCGGCTTGCCATTTGGTCAGGGCGAGGGAAACCTTGGCGCAATTGTGGGCGGGGGAGTGTTTGTTGCCGTAAGGCGGCATTTTTCTATTAATAGGTTGCATGATGAACTTTCTTGATATCAGAACCGATTTTGCCTTTAAAAAAGTCTTTGGCAGCGAAGGTTCCAAAGACATTTTGCTCAGTTTCCTCAATGCGGTCATTGATTTTAACGGGCGGTTAATCTGCGATTTGACCATTGTTGACCCGTACAACATCCCCATGCTGAAAGGCATGAAGGATACATACGTCGATGTCAAGGCCGAGTTGGATGACGGCAGCCGCGTGATTATTGAAATGCAGGTGCTTAACCATGAGGGCTTTGAAAAGCGCATCCTGTACAATGCCGCGAAAAACTATTCCACCCAGCTTAACAAGGGCGAGCCGTTTAACCTGCTCAACCCGGTCATCGCCCTGACCTTGACTGATTTTGTCCTGTTTCCTGGGCAACCTTTAATTAACTGCTTCAAGTTGCTGGAAAAGGAACGCTTCATCGAATACAACGATGACATTGAGCTGGTGTTCATCGAACTGCCAAAATTCGATAAAACCGAAGCCGAGCTGGACACTGTGCAGGACAAATGGCTGTATTTCATCAAAAACGCCGGCAAATTAGACTGTGTCCCGAAAAATCTGGGGCAGGAGCAGGAAAAGGCCTTCGCCATCGCCAACGAGGCCACTTTGAGCGCGGAAGAGCTGGATTTGCAACACCGCAAGCGCGACTGGATCATGATACAAAAAAGCGCGCTTGATCTGGCACTGAAACAGGGAATTGAACAGGGAATCGAGCAGGGGATAGAGCGGGGGATTGAACAGGGAATCGAGAAAAACCGCCGCGCAACCATTGTCAATGCCCACCGCGCCGGATTGTCTGCCGAAAGTATCGCGCCTATCGTGCAATTAAGCCAAGCGGAGGTTGAGGCCGTGTTAGCCCAGGCATTTAAAGTGCAGGAGCGTTAATTTATCGCTCCCAAGCGTTGCGGTTATCCCGCAATGCCTACTAGGCATGGGAGCGACAGGATTTTAGCCAAGATAGGCAACTAGGCACGATTAAAAGCTGATATTGCCTTGCAGCCAGATTTTCAGGGTGTCGGTGCTTCTAAATGTCGGGTCAAGATTGTCACCAGCATGGTAGTAAGCGTATTTCGCCAGCAAGGTGTAATGTTTGCCGAATTTTTGGACGGCTTGGAAATTCCATTCATCGCCGTAATTGTAGCGACCGCCATCATCAGTATAGGTATGGTAAATGCCGCTCACGACCAAATCGCCGCGTTGGAACGGCACCATCACCGTGCCAAAGACATCACGGATACCGTTGCTAGGTGTGGTCAGGAACAAATCCGCCCAACCTTGGAAAGCATGGTTGGTGCCTAAGGGGGTGTCAAAGGTTTTGTTCAGGCCAGTACCGCCCAATTGCTCCATAGCCCCTTGGAACATGACGTTATAAGCGCTCAAGCCACCCATCACATTGTAACGGTCAACATCGTAAGTGGTCGGGCCGTTGCCGTAATTGCTTTGATGGCTCCATTCCGCCGTATAAGCCAGGCCAAAATGGTCGCTGATTTTGTAAGAATCCAGCGGTTTGACGCAGCAGGTGGCACGCAGGCCATAGGTTTGGCTGGATTTTTCATAGTTGGCTTTTTCGGTGTAATCCAGCCAATAGCCATAACCAATCAAATTGCCGTAATCGCCCATTTTGTAGTTCAGGTTAAGGAGCGGGGCTTGCACGTTGTCGGTGGTGCCGGTAAAGGTTTGGACATTGGCGATATAACCGGCATTGACCACTAAGCCGAACAGGGTTTGGTTGTTATGGGTAATCAGCACCGAATCGTAGGTTTGCTCCATTTGCCGCCAGCCGACGTTACCGATAAAACGGTCGTCATCCAATTTGATGCGTTGCCGTCCAACCTTAAAGATATTGTCGGCAAGGCCGGTGTACGCCAGCCAAAATTGGTTAAGCTCGCTACGGTCAGGGTCGGCCACCCTTGAATATAAGGTATTGCCATTAGGCAAGGTGTTATTGTATTCATCTTGCATTGCCAAGTTGCCTTCGTATTCGGCATAACCTTGAAAGCCTTGGAATGTCGGGGTCAGGTAGCCTAAGCGCAAACGGGCGGTATTAGCGTTGGCGGTCAAAGGTTGTTTGGCGGCGGGCAATACCGTCCCGGTAGGGCCAAAGCGGTTGTCCTCGTTGACGTTTTCATAACGGTAATTCAAATCAAACTTAATCGCCCCGTTATGGCCGTAATGGTAAAAGTTAAGCGCGTCTTCAATTTGTTGGGTCAATCCTGCCGAAGCAGGCTGGCTGAGAGCAGAGAGTGACAGTAATATGGCCGAGATCGGGCCTGACAAGTTTTTGCGTTGTTGCTTAGGCATAAAGCCCCCTTTGTTTTCAATGAAAAAATGGTTAAAGGCGTAAGGTTGCTGCATCCGATTGCCTGTAGATATTGCGGCAACGTCTACGGGGTTATGGACAGGTGCATCCGCCACTATTGGCGTACAGCCAAAAAAGCTAATTGCTTAAGGTAAATGAAGGCGGGTCCGGCTATCGGGAACGCGACAGACCCCCAGCGCTTTTACCACAGGCTCGTTAATGGGTGTGGTCACATTCGGTTAAGAAGGTCAGGATGCTTTCGCGGTAGTGGTAATAATCATCATGTGCCAACAAGGCCTTACGCGTGCGCGGCCTAGGCAAATCAATCTCCTGGATCTTGCCGATTTTGGCGTGCGGGCCGTTGGTCATCATCACCACGCGGTCGCCGAGCAAAATCGCCTCATCGACGTCATGGGTCACGACAATGGCGGTCACTTGGGTGCGCTCCCACACTTCCATCAACACTTCCTGCAATTCCCATCGGGTCAAGGAATCGAGCATCCCGAACGGCTCGTCCAGCAGCAAAAGTTTGGGTGACAGGGCGAAAGCACGGGCAATACCTACCCGTTGGCGCATACCGTTGGACATATCACCGGCTTTTTTGCGCAGGGCATCGCCTAGGCCGACACGGGCCAAATAATAGCCGACAATGTCCTCGCGCTCCGATTGGCTGGCATGGGGATAGACTTTATCAACACCGAGCATGACATTTTCAAACGCGGTCAACCACGGAAACAGGCTAGGGGCTTGGAACACCACGCCTTTATCAGGGCCGGCGCTGTCCACTTCGCGGTTGTCGAGAATAATGCCGCCTTCCGAAATTGAAGTCAGGCCCGCCGCCATCGACAATACGGTCGATTTGCCGCAACCGGAATGGCCGATAATGGAAATGAATTCACCCTTCTTCATTTTCAGGTCAAAGCCATCAACCACTTTCACCGTACCGTTACCATTGGCCTTAGGATAAATTTTCGACAATTGCGAAAACTCCAGATAACGAGGCCTGCCCAAATGGTCTTGTTCCGGTTTTAAGGCGGAAGGGCTTTGTTTCCAGTCATTGCTGGTGTTCGGGCGGACATTGGGCAGGGTGATGGTATCTTGGCCGTCTTGGGTTTTGGCCATACCAATATCCATCAGATATTGGGTGATGGCTGCCCGCAAGCGTTTGAACTCCTCATCGTGGTTCAAGCCTGCGCGGTCACGTGGCCGCGCCAGCGTCACCGGAAAATCAGGGCCAAACGTGGCATCAGGGCCTGGATTAAGCGGGATGACACGGTCGGCCATGTAAATGGCTTCGTCAACATCATTGGTGATTAAAATGACGGTTTTCTTTTCTTGCTCCCAGATGGACAAAATCTCGTCTTGCAGGTTGCCGCGTGTCAAAGCGTCTAACGCGCTGAGTGGTTCGTCCAGCAACAGGATATCAGGGTTGGCCGCTAACGCCCGTGCCACGTTGACCCGTTGGCGCATCCCGCCGGACAGTTCGGCGGGCTTTTTGTCCATCGCCGCGCCTAGGTTGACCATGCGCACATATTTTTCGGTATGGGCTTTGCGCTTATCGGCAGGCCAGTCCTTAAAAATTTCATCCACCGCCAACGCCACGTTTTCAAATACGGTCAACCACGGCATCAGCGAATAATTTTGGAACACCACGCCCCGGTCAGGGCCCGGAGCCGTGATGGGTTTGCCTTGTTTTAAGACCTGACCACTATCGGCCTGGATCAGTCCGGCCAAGGTCGAAATCAGGGTGGTTTTGCCGCTGCCGGAAAAACCGACAATGGCAATAAACTCACCCTCTTTAATCGATAAGTTGATGTTTTTTAAAATCGAGGCCTTATTTTTACCTTCGCCGTAGGATTTACAGACATTAATCAGTTCCACCAAGGGCAGATCGGCATCATTGGACGGATGTTTGGGGCTGGGTACGGTCATGATGGGTTGGGCACGTTTAAGTTGGGCGGCTGCGTTCATGGTTGGCTCCTGTTTACAGTGCTCTGCCGAAAGAGAACACTTTTTGGAAAGACTGCATGATGCGGTCGAGGATAAAGCCGATAATGCCGATAGTGAACACCGCCACCATAATGCGGCCTAAGGAGTTCGAGCTGCCGTTTTGGAACTCATCCCAGACGAATTTGCCCAAGCCGGGGTTTTGCGCCAGCATTTCGGCAGCGATCAGCACCATCCAGCCCACGCCCAGCGACAATCTCATGCCGGTGAAAATATAGGGCAACGCCGACGGCAAAATGATTTTTTGGATTTGGGTGGCGTAGTTCAGGCGCAACACCTTGCCGACATTGACCAGATCCTTGTCGATGGAGGACACCCCGACCGCCGTATTAATTAGCGTCGGCCATAACGAACACAAAGTGACGGTGATGGCGGAAGTCAGGAAAGATTTTTCAAACCAAGAATCATCGGTGGTCACATACACGGAACTGACGATGAGCGTGACAATCGGCAGCCACGCTAACGGCGACACCGGTTTGAAGATTTGTATGATTGGATTGAGCGCGGTATTGATGATGCTGCTCATGCCACAGAGGATACCCAAAGGCACGGCGACCAGCGTGGCGATCACAAAGCCTGCAAAAACGGTGCGCAGGCTGGTCAGAATTTGATCCAGATACGTCGGTTTACCCGTGTAAGGGCGTTTTTTGACTTCGGCATTGGGGTTTTCCGCCAGCATTTTGTCATCACGCGCTTGTTGGCGTTGGTAAAACTCCACTTCTTTTTGACGCTCGGCATAATGCGCCTCAAGCAGCCCGCCAGCCTCTGCCCAAACCGCCGACGGCCCTGGGATAGAGCCTAGGCTGGTGTGGACTTTGGAAGCGGAAAAGCTCCACATCCCTAAAAACAGCATGAAAGCGATAACGGGGATGCCCATGATGAGCCATAGTTGGCGCAATTGTTGGCCGGGGTTTTCGCCCGCAGCCAGCTTTACCAACGGGACAAACCACGTCAGTCCGGTGATGTTTAGAAATTTGATTAATTGATGGCTCATAATGACCCCTAGCTTGGCGCAATAGCGCCGTTGGCAAAAAGTTATCTTAAAAAAAGTGCGTCCTTGCACCGAATTTGACAGCCTTGTCTAACCAGGAACACTCACTTACGAGTTG
>JAQTNZ010000189.1 GCA_028713595.1 Methylovulum sp.
GGTCACGGTCTAGGGGACGGAAGATAACGGTTGTCCGTGCATATAAGCCTAGGGCGCAAGCCGAGATATACCAGCGGTAATCACCGATATAATGATGGCTAAAAAAATTGCCGTAAATCAACAGCGCGATCAATGTCGCCATCCAATACGGCGGGTGATGGATCACCCTAATTCCCAATAGCCGCCAAGCTTGGATAATGTAACTGCCCACCGCCGCATACATAAAGCCTGAAAACAGTGGCACGGCCATAATCTTGGTGTAGGCAAACTCAGGATAGGCCCACGACTTGATGCCGCTGGAGGTTTTAAACAGTTCCAGCAAAAAGCCCACGACATGGAACAGGCAGATGGCTTTGAGTTCGTCAACCGTCTCCAACTTTGCCCAAACCATCCAGGCTTGGATGCTGACGGCGATGACCAATAACAGGTCATAACGTGGTAGGCCGAACAGGCCGTGGCTAGGCACTAAAAACACCGCCATAAAGAACAAACCTGCAAACAGGCAAGCACGGGCTTCTTTAATGCCGAAAAACACCCATTCCATCACAAATCGGGGTATGCCTTTCAGTGTTGGCCTGTCCGGCAAATGGATAAGCCAATTGTCTAAGTCTTGTAAGCTCATTGGAAAAGATGTGAGGGTGAAAAAAGGGGAGGTAGCTGCTGAAGTTTACCATAAGCCCTATCGGGGCTTTCTGGCATTGCGGCGGATGCGGGGGCTAACCAAGCCTATGGCGGCCAGTATCTGATCCCTGACCCTAGCTGCCGTAGCCTCGCCTAGCAATTGGCCTTGCCCACAGGCTACCCAATGGTGGTTCACTTTAGGCGAGTATACTTCCCAAGCGCCTTCGGTTTTACGGCCATTGCTATTGTCAGTGGCGAGCAATAGCGTGACCGTGCCAGGAAAATGGCGTGGTTGCCAGTTATCAGTCAAGGCTGGCGACCCGTCTATATCCGCCATAATGAGAGATTGCACGGCTACGCCAGCGTCGGCAAGTTCGCAAGCGGCCGCAAATGCGGCGTACCCAGCTAAGGAAAAACCCAATAGATGTACGGGGCAAGACGGTTGCTGGGCGCGGATGTGGCTGGCTATCCGCATACCCATTGCGGGTATGGATAATGCCGAATTGGGATTTTCAGGCTCCGGTACCCGCTGGACATGAACGGTTTTGGGTAATGTTAGGATAAATTCTACCAGTCCTGGATAGTCACCGCCGTGATCGGATACGATATAGAGGATCGCCTCAGGTTCAACCGGAGCCATCAGGGCTTGCACCAGCCCTGCAAAGGTTTGGTCGGTGGACATTAGGCTAACGGGTAAGCGGCGTTGCAGCAGTTTTTCTAGCCGCGTAAGCAGCATCATGGCGGCCAGCGATTGTCCGCCTTGGGTGGCAAAAGACAGAGTTGAGTTTATGGGGCCTGTTTGCCGAAGCGCTTGCAACCAGCATTCTTCCAGTTGGTTCAACACGGTAGGGGGCGTATTGTTGCCAACCAAGGGTGGCGAAGGTGGTGGCTTTAGCTTATCAGGCAACAGCTGTCTTAAGGCGGCAAGGTCAGCCTTATGGTTAGGCAGCTTGGGCAGTTGTTCCAGCCAGTAAAAAGCCGCCGGAATAAAAGCGTCGGGCAATTGCTGGTGAAGCAATCTGCGCAAAGTTTCGGGCGGCAATAGTTGACCGGATAGCCAAGCCGCCAATTCTGGGTTTTCCGGCGGGCCGACAACCAGCACCGCCACCTCTTGTATAGCTGCTATCTGCCGCAAGGCGGCTTCAACAATCGCCAATTCCACCCGATGACCACGGATTTTTACCTGCCCATCCTTACGGCCAACAAAGTCTAACAAGCCATCAGGGCGAGTGCGAGCCAAATCGCCCGATAAAAAGCAGCGCCAACCCGGGCGTTGCGGATGCTCATGGAAACTCTGGCGCGTCAGTTCAAGGTTACGCCAATAGCCCTGCGCAATGAACGGGCTACTGATTTCCACTTCGCCCACTTCGCCATCGGCAACCGGCTGCCCGTGCGCATCCAGCAAACGAGTTTCCCGTTCGGCAATCGGATAACCCACGGGAACTAGCGGGGTTGTCAAGACAGTCTCACGGGTGATAAACCAGTGCCGATAAAGCGTGGCACATTCTGTCGAGCCAATCCCGTTATAAATTAGGCAAGAGGCGGGAAAGTGCCGATAAAACAGTGCTATATCATCGGCAAAGCAACGGTCGCCAGCGATATAGGCTAGGCGTACCGATGCCAAGCAGTCCGCTGAAGGTTCGCTGTGGAGAAAGGCGCGTAATAAAGGAGGAATGGCATGGAAAATCGTGATGCCATGTCGGGCGACCATCTGCGCTAGTTCTGCCAAGCCCGTGTCACGGATGCTGATGCTCACCAAAGTGGCACCATTTAGCACCGCCGCGTAAATGTCGCGGATAGCCCCATTGACGCTAGGCGAGTACAGGCTAGTGAGGCGGTCATCAGGATTGATATGGATGGCATGGCTAAATTGGTAAACATCATGCAGCAAGCCACGCTGATCTTGATAAATGCCCTTAGGCTGTCCGGTACTGCCGGAGGTGTAGATAATATAGGCGATACTCTCGGCTTTGCCCGCCCATGCACACGGTTGCCGCTCTTCCAAGGCCTCAATGTCTAGTAAACATAAGGTGTTGGATAATGAGGCCACCGTCAGTAGCCCCGCAGGGTCACTAAGCACACCTTTGACCCCCGCCTGTTCTAAAATCAGGCGGTTGCGCTCCGGCGGAAACGTTGGGTCAATCGGGACATAAGGGCAACCTGTGGCAAGCGCACCCAAGAAAGCGGCGACTAACGGGCCGCCGCTAGGCAGCAGCACGGCGATGGGGGCTGGCGCTAACGGTTCGATATGGGCGGCTATCTGCAATGCCAAACGGTAAATGTCGCCATACGTCCAGATACGGTTGGCCTCAATGACCGCCGGATGTTCAGGGCAGGATTGCGCAAAGGCGGCGAAGCGGGCAAAAACAGGCTCATCAAGCTGGTGGCGCGGCCACGCGGTAAATGGGCGTTTGCAAGGCCCGCCGTGGTCTAACGGCCATTCAACTGGCATGGCAAATCCCCTCAATCCATGCGGCGATACAGTCATCGGGTATCGCCAATGGCACTACACAAGGCCCTGTCAGTAATGCGCCGTGCTGGTTAAAATCGGACAGGTAGGTGCTGATGGCGTGTTTAAGCCGCTCAGGGCAGTTCCACAATTCAAAAGGCAAGCCAATGACGACGGGAAACTGGCAAGCCGCCCGATAATCAGCGGGGGAGGGGTTGCCTGTTGCCAATTCATAATGGATTAGCCAACGTCCAGTGGCTGGCACACCATCAAAATGGATGTTCGGGCCATGAATATGCAGGATATTGCCCTCAAAATCAGCGCAAGCCGCCATAATGCAGGCATCACTAGCCTTGCCAAGCTCGCGGTAAAGCGGGCGCGGCAATAGGGTTTCGGACAGGTGTTGGGCGGCAAGATAAATACCATTGACTCCTACGGCTTGATAAGCGGCAATCAGCTGTTGCGTACCGGAGCCGAGCGATTCTAGTCCGGCAAGGACAGCATCTGGCGCGTTGTTCAGATGGGCCAGCAACTGCGCAGGGCCTGCCAGCATCAAGGCTTGGGTAAGCGGCGAAAATACGGTGGCTAACAGCGGGATGTCGGCGGGTAGCGATAGGCGCAAGCTACGCGCGGCGGCGACTATATCCTTTTCCAGCGGGGTCAAGGTGGCGCTAAGACCCTGCCAATGGTGGGGTGTGGTAATCGCCCTACTCTGGAAAGTGCGCCGCCCTGACGGGTCGCCGCACCAAACCGCATGGCCGCCGCGCCCCGCCACCTGATAATTGCCTGCCGGAGTCAGCTTGACCAATTGCCCGCGTGTGGTCTTTTGAAAGGCCAACGTCGCGGCGACCAGTGTGGCGGCGGCTTGGTCAGCCAGCGGATGGTGTCTCCAAAAAACGGCCATCAACTGGGGATACGGGGATGCTTGCTTGCCGCCCTGAATAAAGCGGGTCAACCAGGTGTTGGGCATAGGCTTTTTAGGGTTTTTGTCGGTAGTGGCAGACGCTTCATCCCGCCGTTACTAAGATAGCTTTTTCTTTGGCTATGCCTATGGTTGCGATGGCGCCGGAATTGAATTTTAAAAAGTCCGTCTCAATGCCGTCTGAAAAGATCACCCCATTGCTGGGCATAAACGATTCCAAAACCAGTTTGGTTTGCCCTGTCAGTATGCCCGCGACAATGCCCGCTTGGGTTTTTTTGCTTTTAAACGGTTCGCGGACAACAAACATCAATTGGTCATTGTTAAATTCTGTCAGGTTCTTGTCCGCTGGCTGTTTTGCCAAAAATTGGCTAATCCCCAAGGTCATATTGAAAATGGAGCTTAACCAACCCGTAGCCCCTGACGCTGTCGAGACGATAACCCCCGATGAAGAATGCTCTTCGGTTTTGCTGTGATAAGAGATTTTATAGCGTGCAGAAATATGTGACGATGCGCCGATAAACAAATCGTTAAAAGCTAATAAGCGTTGGCCGTCATTTAAACGCGCTTCGGCTAGGGTGACGGTTTTGGCAATAAATTGCTTGGCGATGACTTTTTCTACGGCAACCATGAAATTATCGGGGCTAAACGGCAGCAAACAGCCATCATAACGGCTAATATCGGGGTTGACGGCGATGATAGGGATGCCATTGACATATTTTGCGGTATTGGCGACCAAACCGTCTTGCCCGATGACAATCACCAGATGGCGGTCATTAAATAAAAAGGACGGCAAAAAACTGCGGTCAACAATCTTATTTTTAATCACGCTGGAAAGCTGGCGTTGCATCAGGGCAAAGGCTTCATGAAACTGCTCGTGCTCGGCCTGATAGTCTGCAAAACTGCCGCCGGAACGCTCGATATAAAACTTGGCTTGCGCTTGGGTGTTGAATTGCTCCACCAACAATTCCAGACGGGTCTTATTTTTGACGATGATGGCGTATTCGATGGTCATTTTTTGCTGAGTATCGACTCTAACAATTCCGGGCTGATATTTAAGTTGCCGATTTTTTGCGCATTTTCGGCCAGCTCCCTAAACGCTAAGGCAATGCTGAATTTGGGGTCGGGGTTGTTGTTCAACGCCGTCAGCAGCTTCCAATCCATTTCTTTATAAGGCTTCAGAGTGGTTGCCAGCACATAGCCTTTGGCATCGGCTTCTTTCATATCGTTGGCGGTTTTTTGTTCGATGAGGTGTTTGCGCTGGTTTTCCACGGCAATATCCGCCTGCACTTTCATTTCCCGAAGCTTGCGGTCATTTTCGGCCTTTTGCATTTCGGTTTCCATGCGCTTTTCATCGATTTGTTTTTTCTTTTCCTCAACGGCAATTTCGGTGTTCAATTCCGATTCTTTGATTTTGCGCTCCTGCTCCACGGCAAAATTGCGGCGGGCGTAAATGGCTTGGTCGGCTTCTTGGGATAATTTTTCCCTGGTTTCGGTTTCCAAGGCCCTTGCCATCTCTGGCGAGGCCTTTATCGCCAAGATATTGACGGCCAACACTTCAATGCCCAGAATCGAAATGGCCTGGGATGTTTGCAAGCCTTGGGTAATCTTGGTTTCAATGGTTTTGGCCGAGCGCATCGAGTCTTTCAGGCCCAAATCATGTATAAACGCCGAAGTGGCGGTTTGTGCCTCGTTAATCAGGCGTTGGTTGAGTTTTTCAAGGTCATTTTTTTTGTAAACCCCGCGCCCATCAACGGTAAAATCTAACAGCTCGGCCAATTGTTCGGGGTTGGGGATTTTAGAGGTCACTTGCCCTTGAATGG
>JAQTNZ010000190.1 GCA_028713595.1 Methylovulum sp.
TCCAGGCGCGCAAGCGCCCCCTGCCCGTCCTCAACATCGGCCTGCCCGACAGCTTTATCGAACAGGGCACCCGCGAGGAGCTGCTGGCTTTCTGCGGCCTGGATGTCAAGGGGATTTTGGCGGCTATTAGGGCGTGGGAGTCAGCATAGGCCTACCCCTAGCAAAACCTATTCATCACACTGAGGAATATCAGGGTGATACACATAGACGCAGTCAC
This sequence comes from Methylovulum sp., assembly GCA_028713595.1. Lineage (GTDB taxonomy): Bacteria > Pseudomonadota > Gammaproteobacteria > Methylococcales > Methylomonadaceae > Methylovulum. The sequence goes on from JAQTNZ010000190.1 coordinate 218, forward strand.
GGCCGGTTTTTTTCGCTTGGTACATCGCCCGGTCGGCATGTCGCAACAGCGTATCGGCATCATTATCATCTAAGGGATATACAGTGATACCGATACTGGCGGTAACGGCGGCTTGGGTAGTGGCATCCAAGACAACGGGCTGCTTGATTGCGGTTATGACCCGCTCCAACACCACTTGATATTCCTCAATAGCCTTCAAATTAGTCAACAACAGCACAAACTCATCCCCTCCTAAACGGCAAACCGTATCATGGGCGCGGACAGAGGCCTGCATTCTGTGGGCGATTTCTTTCAGCAGAATATCACCGGCCGCATGACCGAAAGTGTCATTAACAGGCTTGAAGCCATCCAAATCGAGGTAACAAACCGCCAACAACTGCCCCGAACGTTTGGCCTGTGCCAATGCTTGTGCCAAACGGTCAGAGAGCAATAATCGGTTGGGCAAGTCTGTCAAGATGTCATGGTAAGCAATCTGCTCAATCTGTTCCTGCTGTTTTTTAATTTCCGTGATGTCCATTATTGACCACAACGAATCCTCGCCATCTCCAGGCATCAATGCGGCACTGAGATCCACCCAAATAGGCTCCCCGCCTTTGCGCATCATCATTAATTGCGTCCGGTAAGTGTCCTCGGCTTTAAGGGCAATATAAGCGGCTTCGCCTAAGGCATAATAAGAAGCGTCATCCAGATAAAGAATCCTGGTCGGTTCACCAATCAATTCGCCTGACCCATAACCAAAAATACGCCCCATCGCCTTATTTTTCCAAATAATGACCCGATTGCGCACCTTACAAATACCGATCAGCTCATTGTCCAGCATCGCACTTTGCCGCTCCATCAATTGGCGCAGTTTTGCCTCGGCCTTGTTCAGCTTGGTAATGTCGTACATCACGCCACGGCTCATCAGAAAGTTGCCGGCGGCATCCTTAATCACAGTGGCGCTTAGGCTGACGTGCCGGATAGTGCCGTCCTTGCCCAGCAAGTCATACTCCGAAGCATCGATCCGCCCCGTTTTCAAAAAATAAGGAAATTGCGCCATAAATTGCGCTTTGCCCGCTTCCGTATAAAAATCGGTGATGTGCGCCTTACCAATAACCTCCTCCCGGCGGCAGCCCAACCAGGACAGCTCGGTGGCATTAATACGCAAATAAACGCCATCCGCGCCTATGGAATGGTAGCCACAAGGGGCATGGTCATACAGGTCTTCGATTTCTTTTGCCGAGGCCGCTAGCTTTTCTTCAAGCGCCTTACGCTCGGTAATGTCCCTGCCCACGGCTTGGGTTTCCAGCAACTGGCCTTGGGCATCAAAAAAAGCCCGGTTGACAAATTGCCCCCAGCGTAGGGTTCCATCATGGGCAATAATCCGGTTTTCGATAGTGACTATAGGATGGTCTGGGGTCAGCAATGCCAATTGGGCGTCAATATAGGCAATATCCTCGTGCCAAGCCGTAGGGTGCCATTTATGCCCCACCAAACTGTCACGCGGCTTACCAAACAGGCGGCAATAGGCCTCGTTGACATAAAGCACGGTGCCATCGGCCTTAAAACGGCAGATAATTTCTGTTTGGTTTTCCAGCAAGCCCCGGTAACGCTCTTCGCTCAGTTGCAATACCGACAAGGCACTACGAAACTGCTCGGCATGCCTGTGCATTTTTTTAACGATCAGGGCGATCAGAAAAGCTGAAACCAAAAATGTTACCGCAGCAATATCACTGATGACTTCAGCGGCAAGCTTCGAAAATGGAGGCACAAAAAAGTAATGGACGGTCACTGCGCTAAGCAGGGTGTTCATGGCACCAGGCCCTATGCCACAGAAATAGAAACTGATGACCAGTACCGGATAAAAGGCAAGAAAAACTAGGCCGTATTCGGCTGGCAACAGCCAAAAATAGAGCAGCAAAGTGCCTCCGTAAATAGCCAAAGCCAGCGAGTAACGGAAAACTGGAGACCCTTTTGCATATAATGTTTCCTCTTGACCCATCTAATCCTACCAATAGTTTGGGGAGAATATAAGAACAAAGCCATAGGTCTTAAAACACCTATTTAAAAGCCAAGTCCATTGGAAAACCGCATTGTCATTTTTACTACCATACACGTTAACAAAGTAGTTTGCACTTTTTAAAGCGTGTCTATTAGTCCTTATTCACCTCGGTAAATTGGCAAGCCTTTTAATACCCTGTATTTTTTAAGTGATTATTTTAGATTGTCAGGCGAACCCAGTTGTGCCAAGCCCCGCACTTCCCTAGCCAAACTTGCAAAATCGGCAACCGCCTGAAAAGGCAACACCCCCCATAAAGGCACGGCCAAAGCCGCCGCTATGCTGGCGATAGTCTCTTCGCCCAGTAATATATCAGCATCATTACAAACCGCCAGCCAGCCGGCACAAGGCAGGCCTGAGGTGATGATCGCCCGATAGGTGAGCTTGGCGTGGTTGATACAACCTAAACGGATCGCCACCACCAACAGCACGGGCAGTTGCAAAGCCATAGCCAAGTCACTATTATCTTGTCCGGCATTGATGGGGGAGTACCAGCCACCTGCACCTTCGACCAACAACACCTCGGCCTGAGCCTGCAATACGTTAAACTTCCCAATGATCGTGTTTAAGTCCACAGGGTTGGCGACACCGGCCAGATGCGGCGAGACGGGCAATTCGTAGGCGTAGGGGTTGACTAAAGTATAGTCCAAAGGTAAGGAGGCGTTTTGTTGCAACAGCAGGGCATCGGCGTTTTGCCATTGCCCGTTTTGCCACAGACAACCGGAGGCGACCGGCTTCATGGCGGCCACGGTGCGCCCTTGCTGTCTGAAATAGTGCATCAGCGTGACAGTCGCCCAGGTTTTGCCGACATGGGTGTCGGTGCCGGTAATGAAATAGCCGCTTTTCATGCTCTTGCCCTGACCATAATGACTTCAAAGGTGGCGGTGATAGAGGTGTCTTGAGCAGCGCACGGGTAAGCCGCCATCATCCGCTGTAAAGTCTGTTTGCCCGTTACGCCTTTGTTGCGTCCGGGTAGGACATTATGCGCCCCGATATGCTTTAGCTCGCGCATTAATATCAACACCGAGGCATAACGCGGCTGGTAACACTGCCGCTGGCTATGGATGGCCTTAAACCCAGCCTGTTGCAAGCAAGCAATGATATAGGCTTCGTCATAAAAATCATTAACATGCGCATAACTGTCCACCGTTGCCCATGCGGCTTTTAATTCTTGCAAGGTTTGGCTGCCAAAGGTGGCGAACGCCAGTTGTCCGTCCGGCTTGAGCACCCGCTTGAGGTCGGCAAACACCGCATTAAGGTCGCCACACCATTGCAGGGCGAGGTTGGAAAACACACTATCGACACTGGCCGCCGCCAATGGCAAGGCTTCGGCATCGGCGCAGACATACTGGACGTTATGATAGGCGGCGAGTTTACGCCGTGTGGTTTGGAGCATAGTCAAAGCCAAATCCAAGGCGATCAAGTTATCGCACTCCACTAAGTCCAGCAATTTCTGGCTTAAAAACCCCGTGCCACAGCCAATATCCAACGCCGTGCCGTGGTGCTGGTCTGCCCTATCGACCGCTTGCAACAACGCCATGCCGACTTCGCGCTGTAAGTGTGCAACACCGTCATAGCTGTCCGAAGCAGCAGCAAACGCTTGCCTTACCTTATTCTTATCGAAAATCATCAGCTTCCATAAACGTCACCAGCATCTGTAACAGTTCCTGCGGGTGGGATAAAAACGGGATATGCGCCGCCTGATCCACTACCTGCACCTGCACGGTAGGCAGCAATTGCGGGAAGTGTTGGCTGAGCGCCGCCGGAATCAGGCTGTCTTTTTTGCCCAACACCACCAAAACGGGTATTTTTAAACCCGCAAAACTAGCGCGTAAATCGGTATCTTTTAGTATATCCAAACCGCCTTGCAGGGTTTGGGCATCGGGGGCAGGACACGCCAAGACCGCTGTTTTTAGGGCTTTAGTCAACGCCTTGGCGTTCGGCAAGGCCATGACCTGTATCGCCAGAAACCGCAGCAGCGTGGCGTGGGCATCGGCTTGCAGGTTGGCGGCGAAGGTGTCCAGCACCGCCAGCCGCATCCCCGGCCACGTGTCAGACCCTAAGAAACACGGATTGCCCGCCACCAACACCAACGAGCTGACACGTTCAGGGTAGCGGCGAGCCAACTCTAGCACCACCGTCGCCCCTAACGACCAACCTAGCCAGCAACAAGGTGGCTCAGGTAAGGTGTTGACCAAGCTGTCTATGATGGCTTCCAAGGTAAACGGAGCTAGTGCTTCACTATGCCCATGCCCTGGCAAATCGACTAACGTGACGTGATAATGTGCAGCCAGTTGTTCGGCAAAGTCGCGCCAGATACCGCTGTGCATAGCCCAGCCGTGGATCATGACTATCGGCTTACCTTGGCCTAAGGTTTGGATGTGGAGGTTTGGCAAGGTGTTTGCTTCCTTTCGTGATGTCTCTTGAATCATGCTATTTTTGAAAAGCGGATAGCCGCCAGCGCATCCAACAAGCCATCGACCATCGCCTCGTCATGCAACGCCGACAAAGTCACCCGTAGCCGCGCCGTACCTTGTGCTACGGTGGGTGGGCGTATCGCGCTGACCAGAAAACCTGCCGCCAATAAAGCTTTGCTAACGTCAACGGCCTGTTGGCTGTCGCCGATCATAATCGGCTGGATAGCTGACGGTGAGGGCAATAATTGTAAACCCAGTTGCCCTGCCCCCACGCGAAAGCGGGTTATCAGTGCGGCTAATTTTCCCCGCCGCCAGGTTTCAGTCATAACGATATGCAAACTGGCGCGGGTCGCTGCCGCTACGGCGGGCGGCAAGGCGGTGGTATAAATATAGGTTCTGGCTGTTTGGATTAAGGTTTCTATCAGCAACTCAGAACCGGCGACAAAAGCGCCAAACGTACCGAAGCCTTTGCCGAGGGTGCCCATCAGTACGGGAACGGCGGCCTGATCCAAACCATAATAATCCAAAAGGCCGCCACCGTGCTGACCGATCACCCCCAAGCCGTGGGCATCATCAACCATCAGCCACGCACCGTGCTCGGTAGCCGTCCGCGCCAGTTCCGGTAAAGGTGCCCAATCGCCATCCATGCTGAACACGCCATCGGTCACGATCAATTTGTTGCCCGTGGCTTGCGCCAGCAACGTGTCAAGATGTCCGGTATCGGCATGGGCATAGCGTTTGAACTTTGCCCCCGATGACAGGCCGCCATCCAAAAGAGAGGCATGGTTAAGGCGGTCTTCCAGCACCGTATCACCTCGCCCGACCAAGGCATTGATATCCCCGCTGTTCGCAATATAGCCTGTGGAAAACAACAACGCCCTCTCGCGTCCGGTAAAAGCGGCCAATTCCTCTTCCAGCGCGTGGTGGGCTTTGCTATGCCCACAAATCAAATGCGCCGCACCACTGCCGACACCATAAGTGTCGGCGGCGGCTTTAAACGCCTGTACCACCGCCGGATGGTTCGCCAAGCCTAAGTAATCATTACTGCAAAAGTTAATGACAGGCTTGCCATCCACCTGCAAATGAATACCTTGGGGGGAATCAATGACACGGCGGGAG
>JAQTNZ010000191.1 GCA_028713595.1 Methylovulum sp.
ACTCGGTCATTAGCATGGCGTTCAATCCGGTCATTTTTTAACGAGGATTAGCTTACCTGCTTTACCACCCTTTTTCAGCTATAAATTTTGGGCGGCTTTATGAAAAACTTGATGATCGAGTGATAGGCATTATAAACAGATAGAGCCGTTGAATCCTCTGGAAAGCTATCAAAACCCAGAAGAAAGCCCCATTACCTTGGCTATCGTCCAAAAAAACGGGCAAATAAAAATAGACAGGCCTTTCGAGGCTATCATGTTTTTGCTGCGACCCCAGAGCATTTATGAGCTGTTTGCCACCTATGGCTTCGCACTGTTCTATAAAAATGTCAGAAACCCGCTGCTGCAATCTCAATTTAACGAAGACATCGAAAAAACGGCGCTGGAAAACCCTGCTTATTTTTGGTACTACAATAATGGCATCACCGCCATCACCTATGCGTTACCTACGATTGGCAAAAAGGCGGAATCTATAAAGCTGACCGGGCTGCAAATCATCAACGGGGCGCAAACCGTGTATGCCATATACCGGGCCTATAAATCCGCTTCGCCCGTCAAACGCAAGCAGATGGACAGCGAATCCTTAGTGACATTGCGCTTGCTCAAATCCGGCGGCAAAGAGTTTGACCTGAATGTGACACACTACACCAACTCGCAAAACCGTTCTATTAAACTTATCCAAACCTATCCATAGGTAGTTTTAGCGTTAATTTCCTGCTTCACTGCGGCTGGTTTCGTTCTAGCCTTTCGGTTAGAGCCAGAGCCTTCCGCTCCACAGGCTGACACCGTGGAACTCACGGCGTAGTTGGCGAGGTTAACCGCCGCGTTTATGTCCCTGTCATGCCGGGCCTGACAGTTTGGGCATTGCCATTCCCGCACTGGCAGCGGTAATGATGTTTGCACATATTTGCATACGGAACAGGTCTTACTGCTTGGATACCCTCTGTCGGCAACGACTACAATGCCACCGCGCATTTGCGCCTTGTATTCCAGTTGCCGTCTGAACTCAAAAAAGCCCATGTCGCTAATGGCACGGCTGAGTTTTCTATTTTTCACCATGCCTTTGACGTTTAAGTCTTCAATACCGATGGTATGAAAACAGCTTGTTAAGTAGCCGGTAAGTTGGTGCAAGGTGTTTTGCCGAATAAAGGCGATACGCGCATGAAGTTTGGCTATTTTCTGCTTGGCTTTGTGGCGGTTGGCCGACCCTTTGGTTTTTCTGCTGAGTGCGCGTGATAGGCGTTTGAGTTTTGCCACCCGTTGCTTAAGTGGTTTTGCCCCCGCAATGACTTCACCATTGGACAACGTTGCCAGTGCTTTGACACCTAAATCAACACCCACCACGCCTTGGTTTTCGGCTTGGGGCAAGTGAGATTTATCTTCGGTTTCAACGCTGATACTGGCGTACCATCGGTTAGCGGTGCGGGAAATCGTGGCGGAGAGGATTTTGCCGTTGAACCGTAAAGATTCACGCATCCGCACCCAGCCCAGATTGGGGATGCGTATGCGTGAAGCCTTGACAGCGAACTGGTCATTGCTGAGGGTAAAGCTGTCACGGCTTTTGCCTTTCTTTTTGTATTGCGGATACTTTGCCCGTCCAGCAAAGAAGTTTTTAAACGCCCCCCCTAATTGGATAATCGCCATTTGTGGGGCGTTTTTGGTGACTTCCAGCATCCACGGAAACTGCGCCCGCTTAACCGCGTTTAGTTGTCTTCTTAACGCGGCTTGTGAGGGTTTAACTTGTGTGTTGTCCAACTTCCACGCCTGATATTGGGCGTTCCATTCGGCTAACGCCCAGTTGTAGGAAAATCGCGCCGTCCCTGCGGCTTTCTGGCAATAGGTCGCTTGCTGGTTGTTTAAATCAAGCGCGATTTTGTGGGCTATGATCATGCTCCGCCTCGTCTATCACTTTCTTAACACCCTCAATAATTTTCTGATTTTTTCGACTACGGCTGCCGTATAGTCCCGCACTAAACACCGTGATAATCTCCAGTACATCCTTGGCTAAATCTTCTTCAAAGGCCGCATCTTCGCCTCGATTGAGAATAATCACTTGCACCGATTTTATTTCACAAATCGCAAACACCAGTTCCGCACCAAAACGTAATAAGCGGTCTTTGTGGGTCAGCACCAGCCGCCCCACTTTGTCATCAATGATGGCGTTTAACAGTCGTTTTAAACCTTTTTTCTGATAGTTCATGCCCGAACCTAAATCACTCACCACCTCAAACGTCCAGCCTTGTTTGGCGCAGTAAAGCTCCAACACTTGCTTTTGACGCTCAAGGTCAGCTTTTTGGTCGTGACTTGAAACCCGCGCATAGGCAACCGTTTTGCGCGTATCTTCTTGGTGAAATAATTCGGGCTTCAGTTTAGCCAGGTCATATCGCCGATGTTTAGAGGTCGTCGGTTCAGGTATCAGCTTACCTTCCTTTTCCCAACGCCTCAGTGTCGTTATCGACAGACCCAACACCTTTGCCGCTTCGCCTATCGCTAATAATCTATTCATTTGAATAGTATTACATAGTTTTGGTTAGTTTTAAAGATTACTGTTGCTTACCCCTAAAAACCCGTTTTCAAAAGCCAAAAACCACGGTTCTTCAATAATAGCTTGCCAACAATCTTGCGCGTCCAGCAGACTAAGGATGCGCCCCCTATCTAGCAAAAGAATACCCGTGGCGGCTTGATTATCCGTCCATTCACCGGTAGCCGTGCGGTAACAAACCGGAGTGAACATGACGCTAGGATAGTCAAACAGCATCTGAAAATAATTACGCAGCCTAAACGAATGGGCTGCCAAGGTCTTTTGCGGCCAGCCTGTTTCTTGTGCGCCACACTGGCCCAATAAGGCGTATGACGTTGCCGCCCCATCGTCAAAATTAACGACAGCAACCAAATCCAGTCCGGCATCTCCAGAGCTGCCAGCGTTTTGGCATTCTTCCCCGTTGATTGTTAGCACGGCCAAATCTTGGCCGAGCTTGTTGAGGGCTTTGCGCAAATCAGTGCCATAATAGCCGCTGCGATCCTCTGAATTGGCATCAAAAATACGCACATCCGCCTGTTTCGGCGCTAAACCCGCCAGCGCATACTGGCTCAATTGCGTGAAAGCTTTTGCCCAATGCTGCCTAATCCCTTTCGCCCCCTCAAAAGAGCGCAAGCGCGAACACGCCAATAACAAACGATAAACCCTCTGGCGAGGGCTTAAGGCCGTTGGCTCCGATAAGCTAAGCGTATTATTGGCGACTACAAACGGATAATACGGGTTTAAGGCGTGGGCGCGGTAACTTAAGTGTTTAAACACATCTTCTAGCTGCTTTTCCTGACGCTGGTTTTTTTCGGAACTGCTTTGCCCTTTTTGCTCCGCATCAGCCTTAGCATCATCTTCTATATCCAAATCATCAAAATCTATAGCGTCATCGGCCAAAAGATCAGCCAGATGATTTTTATGTAATGTACTGCGACCTATATAACCCGTTATCAACAGCAATTCGGCCAAATCGGCAAAAAGATGCGGGGTATTGGGCGCTAAATCACCGGTAATGAAATCCATTTTTGGCTGCCCTTAGCTAAAAGACATCTTCGTCTGGCCGATGCTTGCCCTGTAGCTCCCGTCCTATCAACCTAATGGTGTCCATAATCCGCCGCGCCACTTGCACGGCGCTCTCATCATATTTGACGGTTGCCACCATACTGGCCGCTTCGGCTAAAGCGCTTTCCGCCCGATACAGCAAGCTAATGAAATCCTCTGTAATATCGGAAGTTTGCTGGTAAGCCATTTTTAAGGGGGAGCCGTGCCGAAAAGCTTCCAGCGCACGGGGGCTATCAACAACCGCCGCCAACTCACGGAGGTTTCTCGACTCCCCGACTTTAGTCCTACCTTTATCATCCTGCTTATAAAGCCATGCGGTCAATTCCTTAATCGCCGCCTTGTTTACGCCAGCATTATTGACAATGACATCTTCGGGGATAAGTTCGCCTTGAGCGTCTTTTTTCGACACGCCGACAAAAAAACCAATCCTGCTATCGGCAACGGCGGTTGAGAGCACGGCAAATTTTATGCTCGTCTCAGAAAGCCCTTCAATATCATAAAAATTATGTTCGTAAATGACGTTATACACCGCCAAGGCATCCAAGTTTCGCTTGATATGATCGCGGCGGCTGCCAATAATCCGCGCCACTTCACTGTACCTATCCCTAGGGGCCATACTGGGATCAGTCAAATTAAACAACTGCTGAGTATATCGGGCTTTTGCCAGCGGCTCCCATTGCCTTACGCCCGTGATATGCCGAAACCCCAGATAAGGCAAAATAGCTTGGCGATTGGGGCTTTCCACCACGGGCACGACTGTGGGTTTATATTTCGCGTGTTCGGCGATAGTGCGCATCCTAACCCCGGGCTTACTGCAAAAAGCGGGGTCTTGCAGCAATTTCAGGGCCGTCAAACGGCGGTTGCCCTCAACCACCGTATAGGCATTCGCCTGAGTAGGGTGCTTAATGACAATCAGCGGCTCGCCCGGAAAAAAACCGTTTTCGGCAATCGCCTCCATCAACTCCTCTATTGCTGTCGTTTCGGCAATATAATCGCGCATGGATTGCTGGGTGCGCCCAACCGATTCGGGTAATCGGGGATTGAGTTCATCCAGAAAAATATCGTCAATGCTAATTTGCTTGATGTCGTTGGTCATTGTTGATCCTGTGCAATGGGCCACCGCACTTGCTTTTAGGTAAAGTGGCGGGGCATAGCCTTGTTGCACTGATTGTATACAGAAAAGCCACGGTGGCAAACCTCCGCCGCTCTTTTACGGAAAAAACAATAGGGCCAGCCGTGGCTACCCCCTCAATTAACCCGCCCTACCCCCGCCGCCAACACCCCACGCCCCACCGAGGCTTCGGTCAACGGCTTGGGCGGCGCTGATGCGGTGGGTGGGGTGTGGTCGGCTTCGCTTAAGGCTTTGAGCAGGGTTTGCGTGTAGAGGCGGATGCCTTTGCCGGTCAGGTGCAGGCCGTCGCTGGCGAACACGTCTTTGGCGGACAGCCCGACCGAGCGCCAGTTGACCAGCTTGACCCCGGGATGTTCGGCGGCTTTTTCTAGGATGCGGTTGTTGGTGGCCTCGTAATTGCGCGGCAGTTTCAGGTTGACCAGCACCAGCCGTTGGCCGTTTTTCAGGCTATTGACCAGTTTATTGACTTGCGCTTGGTTAAACGGGCCGTTGTTGCCCAGATGCACCAGCACCGTGCTGGCTTGGGCTTGGTCGGCGCTGCCCAACAAGGGCACGGCTTCGACCAATTGCCGCCCGACTTTGGCATCCATCATTAAATCCGGCTTTTGCCTGAGCAATTCCGCCGCCGCCCCGACCATCACCGAGTCGCCTATCGCCAAATACGCGGCCTTGGCTTTGGGGTGGTTACGCACCCGCAGGATATAGCCGTTGGCGGGATTTTTATCCCAGACAACCTGCGTGGGCAGATGGCCGCGGGCCTGGGCAATCACTACGTCCGGTTTGCCGATGTGCGGGCCTAAGAACGGCGGCGAAAATTCGCGGTGCAGGTACACTGGCGGCGGGTTGGCAATCAGTGCCGAAACCACGAACACTTGTGGTATCGGCATGTCCTCGCCGTCGATACGGGTGGCGGCGACTGGCATGGCGGCAGCCGCTTGCACAAACGCGGCTTGGGTGGCGCGGATCAGCCGCTCACAGCCATAGATGCCCGCACCCAAGAGGAAGGCCGTCACCCCCACCGCTTGCCAGCGTTGGCGCGGTGCGCCGTTAAAGGCTGACCAGATACGCCC
>JAQTNZ010000192.1 GCA_028713595.1 Methylovulum sp.
TATCGGCAGGGTTATCAGGGTTGCACAGGTTAGATGCTTGGATGGCCACGCCGTCAATGACCTGTTCTTTGCGCCATTCGGGTGCAGTAAAGTTTGAACAGACCTCTTCCGGTTGCCCCATCTCAACTTTGGCGGTCGGCGGCAAATCAGTGGTCGCCTGGCTCAAAGAATGGGTCAGGAGCAACACCGCGCCCCCTGTGTAGGTAAGAAGTTTTTTACGCATAAGATGTCCTCAAAACACACGATTGACGAAAATAAACGCCGCTAAGGTAAACGGAAGCTGACTAACTCCCTATTTTAGCGCAATAAAGCCCTCAAGTCTTTCCCATATCATTAGGGCGGTAATTCCTGTTTGTGCAGGGTGGCAAGGTTTAGGGCAAAAGCCCGCCCAAAGCGGTTGGCGTGGTAGCCAAAGCTAGGGAATTGGGCCAGATAACGCGATTTAGGGGGATTGGGAAATGGATACCGTTTGCCTAACTTAACGGGATTCTTAGCCCTGTCAATGCCAGAGCGCTTAAACGGCCTTAGCGGTGCCAATAGCGCCATCTGTAAGTCGTTAGCGGTACTAAACTTACTTTCAAAAGCGCAATGCTTTATCATTGGCGCATCAACATTGCGAGCTAACTTTCATGAATCCCGTACCCCAACCTACCGACCGCCGTTTATCCCTGATTTTGCTGTTCGCTGTGACCTTATTCACCAGCGCATCATTGATGTTTGTCTTGCAGCCATTATTTGGCAAGATTTTGCTGCCACTCTTAGGCGGCTCACCGGCGGTGTGGAACACCTGCATGGTGTTTTACCAAAGCATCTTATTTTTGGGCTATCTGTACGCACACACGCTATCGACCCGCTTAGGCCCAGGCCAACAAATCATTGTCCATACCGCCATCATTTTATTAAGCATATTGGCCTTGCCGGTCGGCTTGCCCGAACAGGTCACGCCACCGACCGAAAGCAACCCGACTTTTTGGCTGTTATCGACCTTGGCCTTAGCCATCGGCTTGCCGTTTTTTGTGCTGTCCACCACCGCCCCGCTAATCCAAAAATGGTTTGCGCAAATCGGCCATGACAGTAGCCACGATCCGTATTTTTTGTATGCCGCCAGCAACACCGGCAGCTTGTTGGCCTTATTGAGCTATCCGTTTATAGTAGAACCCAATATCGGCTTGGCCGCCCAGCAATCTGACTGGAGCCTAGGTTATGCTGTCTTAGGCGTACTGATCGCCGCTTGCGCCGCCTTGTTGTGGAAAAACCGCCACGTCGCCGCTCCAGAAAACACGGCCAGCACCGATAAAATCCCGATGCTGACTCAACTGCATTGGCTGGCCCTGGCCTTAGTCCCCTCCAGCCTGTTACTGGGGCTGACCAACTTTATCAGCACCGATATTGCCTCCGTACCGCTGTTGTGGATTATCCCGCTGACCGTGTATTTGCTGTCTTTCATCATTGTTTTTTCCAAATGGAACGATGCCATCCATCCGGTGATGGTGCGCCTACAGCCGATTTTCCTAATCCCGTTCATCGCCTACGCCTTCATCAATCCGGCGGATTTGCCGTATTGGGCCTATTTAGTCTTACATGTCATCGCATTCTTCTTTGCGATTATGGTCTGTCATGGCGAATTGGCGAAATTACGGCCACCTACCCAGTATTTGACCCGTTATTATCTCATCATGTCCTTTGCCGGTATGTTGGGGGGGATGTTCAACACCTTTGTCGCGCCGTTCATTTTCAACGGCATTTATGAATACCCGATCATGATCGTAGCCGCCTTGCTCTTGCGCCCTGGTTTGCCCTTGGCCTTAAACCGGCGGCTGCTCTGGCAACTGCTCCCCCCTGCCCTGTTATTGGCTATTGGTTGGACATTGTATGCTAGCATCGATAATTTACTGGATTATTTTGATGCCATCGCTATCAGCCTGATGGTGTTGACTTGTGGGATTTTTTTCTTCCGCAACCAACCCGTCACCTTGGCCTTGTCGGCGGGCGTGGTCATTTTCCTCGCACTCGGCGTGCATAGCCTGTCCTCGCACACCCTGTATCAGGAGCGCACCTTCTTTGGTGTCCTTGCCGTGCGCGAAAGCACCTTAACCGATGAACAAGGGCAACCGGAAACCTACCACGAGTTGTTTCACGGCACCACCAAACATGGGGCTCAACGGCTGACCGCCAACCTTAGCACCATCCCCCTGACTTATTACAGCCGTCCTGGGCCCATGGGCCAGTTGTTCAAAGCTTACGATGGCGTTGACCAAAACTGGCATATTGGTATTGTCGGTTTGGGTGCAGGGGCGCTGGCCTGTTATGCAAAACCACAACAAAGCTGGACGCTGTATGAAATTGACCCGCTGGTCGTGGAGATTGCCAGCAACCCGCTGTATTTCACCTACCTGAGCCAATGCAATAAAAGCGCGAAAATGAGTGTCGGTGATGCCCGTTTGTCACTGGTGCAAGAACCTGACCACAGTTTTGATTTGTTGGTGATGGACGCGTTCAGCTCCGATGCGGTACCGACCCACTTGCTTACCGAAGAGGCGATCAAGCTGTATTTCCAAAAGCTCAAACCTAACGGCATCTTGGCTTTCCACATCACCAACCGCCATTTGTTGCTGAAAAAAGTCCTGTCCATCCACGCCGAACATCTGCACTTGGCGGCCCTGATTGAAGAGTTTACGCCACCGGATAACCAGCCGCTGGTGGTGGCGACCGATTGGGTGGCAATGGCGGGCCAAGAACAAACCCTAGAGCCATTGCGCACCAGCCAGCTGGGCGATTGGCAAAAAATGCCGCTCTATTTTGATATGAATCCGTGGACGGATGACTTTACCAATATCGTGCGGATTTGGAAATAACCGGGGGCCCCAAGGCTTAAGATCGCTAAGGCACTGGAGAACTAACACTGTCAAGACGTTGCCATGCAGCGTCTCTGCAACAAATACTATCTGACGTTACGCAGTAACGTGCTTATCCCCCGTTTGCCGCGCTGAGCACCGCAGGTTTTGTCGGGATCAGCCCGAAGGGGCGCGGCAAGGATGCCGCGCGTCGGCAGGCGGGCAGGAAGCCCGCTCTGCCGACCCCCGACAAAACCGAGGAGCGCAAGATTAAGCGGCAATCGGGCCGCCTTTTCTTTGGATACTTTCTTTTGGCGGAGCAAAAGAAAGTATCTCGCTTTCGGGTGCGAGAACCCGATTAAAAAAATCATCGCGATATAGCTAACGCAGTATAAATTGATTCTAAAGCCGTTCGCCCTGAGCTTGTCGAAGGGCTATGGTGGTTCGACAAGCTCACCACGAACGACATCATTTTATTGCGCTTTAGCTATAGCGATTCATTATTACATTTTTCAACATCGCAAAAATAACTGCGTAACATCAAATACCCGACATTCCGCATACCATAAGCAACTTATTGAAAAATAAAAATTATATTTTTCATCAAATTCAGTTTCAAAAATATTATTATAATAAATCAATGGGTTATAATTTGGTATGCGGAATGTCGGAAATACTATTTAGATACACGTTTAAACAAAATCAGAAACGAAAAATCATTCCGCAATCAAACTGAAAAATAAGTTAAGCATTTGCATCCCCAAAACGGATAAGGGCAATGATGCAGCCACTAGCAACGTAGTAAACCCTACGGCTTGGTATAATTCTTTTTTCATAGTCTTAATCTCCGACAATTTAATGGTTCAACGGCCTACATGCACTTAAAACCAGTGCTTGCCTAAACTAGAGCCAGTTTCGTGCCATTGTCCATAAATCCGCAAAATAACGGGTCAGCAAGTTAGTAAGCCTGTTAAATAAACCATTAAACGCCGATTTTTAGGTATAACCCGCAACTATCAGCAGACCAATATTGCAGAGTAATACTTTTTTTGCAGTGTTATGGGCAATAAAAGTGCAAGCGATGGGCAAAATACCTGAAGGGGGTTATGTATTCGGTTACAAAAAAACGGCTTTGGTTGGCTGGGGTTTATTGTCCAGCTTTTTGATTGGACACAAGCTGTATAGCCTCGGACAACGCGGATATGGAAAGTGTCTGGGAGTGGGTCAATACGGGGACGACCATTGAGATCAGGCCTTAGCCAATTCATTTATCAGCGGGTTGTAGGGACGTTGCACAGCAACGTCCCTACATTTATGGCAAGGTAAATCTCAAACAGCTTTTTTTCTGTACGCAAAATAAAATAACAGCGCACCCACCACGATCATGGGCGTTGACAACACTTGCCCCATAGTCAGCCAATCAAACGCCAAATAACCCAGATGGGCATCGGGCATCCGGTAAAACTCGACAAAAAACCTAAAACATCCGTAACAGAACACCGCCAAGCCTGTGGCCGCCATTACCGGACGTGGTTTGCTGGTATAGATTTGCATAATCACAAACAGTACCAAACCTTCTAAAAAAGCCTCGTACAGTTGTGAGGGATGGCGGGCCAGGGCCCCCCCGTTAGGGAAAACCATTGCCCATGGCACATCGGTCGTCCTGCCCCACAGTTCCGAATTGATAAAATTTCCCAAACGTCCAGCCCCCAAACCAATAGGTGCCAACGGTGCTATCAGGTCAATCAGTTGCATCATGGTGCAGTTTTGTTTTTTGGCATAAAACCACATCGCCACAAACACCCCTAACATGCCGCCATGAAAGGCCATGCCACCTTCCCAGATTTTAAACAACATAATGGGGTCATGGATAAAAGCACTGAACTTATAAAACAACACATACCCTATCCTGCCGCCTAGAATCACCCCCAAAGCTCCATAAGTGACCAGGTCTTCAATGGCTTCCGGTTTGATCGGCGACCAAGGCCGCCGGGCGCTTCTTTGGCCTAAAAAATACACGGCGACAAAACCGACCAAGTACATCAAACCGTACCAATGGACTTTCAAGGGCCCAAGGTCTAAGGCGATAGGATTAATTTGTGGGTATGTGAGCATGGTTAAACATCCAGATTAGTGACATCTAAAGCATTTTTGACGATAAAGTCACGGCGTGGTTCCACGACATCACCCATCAGTGTAGTAAAGATTTCATCGGCGGCAATCGCATCTTCTATCCTGACCTGCAATAAACGGCGGTTATTGGCATCCAACGTGGTTTCCCACAATTGTTCGGGGTTCATCTCACCCAAGCCTTTATAACGCTGGATATGCTGGCCTTTTTTCACTTCGCGCATCATCCAGTCAAATGCTTGCTTAAAGCTGCTGACGGGCTGCTGACGTTCGCCCATTTTAATATAGGAGTGGCCGTTGAACAGGCCGGCGGTGTCTTCGGCATATTGCGCCATTTGCTTGTAGTCTTTGCTATTGAAAAAGCTTGCTGGCAAGACAAAGATTTTGCTGATGCCATGCAGACGCTTGCTGACCACCGCCGAAAATTCAGTGCCGCTTTTATAATCCAACTCCACCGAGAACACCGCCGTGCCCAAGCTCTCATTCAATTGCCGGATAATTGTGTCAAACCATGCCGTCAATCGTGGCAGGTCTTGTCTCAACGCTTCGTTGACCACGTCCATCGCCACCAATTGTTCCAAAAAGGCTTGGTCATAGCGTCTGAACAAACGGTTAATGGCGGTGACGATACTCACATAGTCTTTCGCCAATTTTTCCAAACCGGTGCCTTGTATCGGTGGCGTGGATTCATCAGTAAACAGTTGTGCCTTATCCAAGGCCAATTGGATAAGATATTCGTTTAAGGCGGCATCGTCTTTGACATAATGCTCTTGCTTGCCTTTTTTGACTTTATATAAAGGTGGCTGGGCGATATAGATAT
>JAQTNZ010000193.1 GCA_028713595.1 Methylovulum sp.
ACCGATTAAGGCTAAGGAAACTGACGAAGTCAGGAAAAAACAGCAGGAAAAAGAACGCCGTTTGGAAGAATCCATCAAGAAAAACGCCGAAAAAGTCCGGCAACAAGCCGCCGCCAAACAGCAAGAAGCCTATAAGAAAAAACAGGAAGAGGGTTCTTCCCCTACACGCGGCTCCTCTGCTAAGGACAACAAAAAAGGTAAAAAGAAGGGCAAGCAAAATACCCGTGTCAGTATGCCTTCTGAAAACCGCCATCAGTTTGAAATGCCCGTTGCGCCCATCGTTAAGGAAGTCACTATCCCTGAGATGATTATCGTCTCCGATTTGGCACAAAAAATGAGCGTCAAAGCCGCGCTGGTCATCAAGCATCTGATGAAACTGGGCATCATGGCGACGATCAACCAAAGTATCGACCAGGAAACGGCGGTGATTTTGGTTGAAGATATGGGTCATAAACCCATCATGCAAAGCGATGACGATCTTGAACAAGAAATGCTCGCCGAAGTGCTGATGGAAGATAACCGCGTGGAATTGCCACGCGCCCCTATCGTCACCATTATGGGCCATGTTGACCACGGCAAGACCTCATTGCTGGATTATATCCGTAAAACCCGCGTCGCCGCTGGCGAAGCGGGCGGCATTACCCAGCATATCGGCGCGTATCAGGTAAAAACCGACCACGGTGCGGTCACGTTCCTCGACACCCCAGGCCACGCGGCGTTTACCGCCATGCGGGCGCGGGGCGCTGATGTCACCGACGTGGTCATCGTAGTAGTGGCCGCCGATGATGGCGTGATGCCGCAAACTAAAGAAGCGGTTGAACATGCCAGGGCGGCGAATGTGCCGATTATTGTCGCCATGAACAAAATCGACAAGCCCGAAGCCAATCCCGACAAAGTGATGCAGGAATTGTCAACGATCAACGTGCTGGCGGAAGAATGGGGCGGTGATGTCCAATTCTTAAAAATATCCGCCAAAACCGGTGCGGGTATTGATGACCTGATCGAAGCCTTGATTGTCCAAACCGAAATCCTGGAACTGAAAGCGCCGATTGAAGGTGCCGCTTCCGGTATCGTCATCGAATCGCGCCTGGACAAAGGCCGTGGTGCGGTGGCGACGGTGCTGATCCAAAAAGGCACTTTAGAAAACGGGCAAATGGTCTTGTGTGGTCATGAATATGGCCGTGTCCGCGCCATGTTCAACGAAAACGGCAAAACTATCAAAGAAGCGGGGCCTTCGGTGCCTGTGGAAATCTTAGGCCTGTCCGGCACCCCGAACGCAGGTGATGAATTCTTGGTGGTACAAAACGAACGGGTTGCCAAAGACTTGGCGAAACACCGTGAAGACCGTAAGAAATTCAGCCGCCATGCCGCGCAACAAGCCTCCAAGCTGGATGAAGTGTTCTCACGCATGACCGCAGGCGAGCTGGCCAGCGTCAACTTGGTGATTAAGACCGACGTGCAGGGCAGTTTGGAAGCCTTACGCGGTTCCTTGGTCAGCTTGTCGAATGATGAAGTGGAAGTTAAGGTCATTTTTGGCGGTGTCGGCGGTATCAACGAAGGTGATGTCAACCTAGCCTTGGCTTCCGGTGCGATTTTGATCGGCTTTAACGTGCGGGCCGATGCCACCTCACGAAAACTGATCGAAGAAAAAGGCGTGGATTTGCATTATTACAGCGTCATTTATGATGCGATTGATGAAGTCAAAAAATCCATCAGCGGTATGCTGGCTCCTGAAATTAGGGAACATATCGTTGGCTTGGCCGAAGTGCGCGACGTCTTCCGTTCACCTAAATTCGGCGCGATTGCCGGCTGTATGGTCATTGACGGTTATGTCAAACGTAACCTACCCATCCGCGTCCTACGCGAGAACGTGGTGATTTTTGAAGGCCAATTGGAATCCTTACGCCGCTTTAAAGACGATGCGTCAGAAGTCAAAATGGGCATGGAATGCGGTATCGGCGTGAAAAACTACAACGACGTGCAGGCAGGCGACCAAATCGAAGTCTTTGAACGCACAGAAGTCAAACGGGTATTGTAAGTATGGGTAAAGAGTATGGTCGCAAAGACCGCGTCTCCTCGCAAATGCAGAAAGAACTCTCGTTCATTCTGCAACGCAATATTGATGACCCTAGGCTGGGTTTTGTCACCATCAACGAGGTTGAAGTCACCCGCGACCTAGCGGTGGCGAAAGTCTACTTCACCGTGTTGAATGTCGATGAAGCCGGTAAACGTGCCAACCAAAAATGCCTGAACGAGTTGGCTCCGCAAATTCGCCACGAACTCGCCAAACGGATGCGCCTGCGCCATATCGCCGAGCTACGTTTCCATTACGATGATTCCTTCGATACGGGGATGCGGGTGGCGGCGTTGTTGAGCGAGGTGGCGAAGGAGTTGCCAGAGGACGACTCCTAGTCGTTACCAGTCACGATAGGTTATCACGCCCTGTTATTATGTCGATAGCGGGCGGTATTGCTTGAACAACCAACCTGACTATCAGGTTGTTGGCAGCAAGTCATTGATGATATGTGGCTATGGGTCGCATATCATCCATTTTCACACCGTTTTTTAAATTAATGAGCAAACGCACCTCTGGCCTGAATATCCACGGCATCATTTTGTTGGACAAACGCTTGGGCGTGTCTTCCAACAAGGCTTTGCAGGAAGTCCGCCGCTTGTTTAACGCCAATAAGGCCGGCCATACCGGCGCATTGGACCCTTTGGCGACGGGCTTGTTGCCGCTGTGTTTTGGTGAGGCCACCAAAGTGTCAGGGTTGATGCTGGACGATGACAAACGCTATCAAGTCACCGTGCAATTGGGCGTGATGACCGACACCGGCGATGCCGAAGGCGTAGTAATTGACACCCAAGCCGTGCCGCCGTTGACACAGGCGGAATTGCTGGCCTGTCTGCAACGCTTTACCGGAGCCATTGCACAAGTGCCGCCCATGTATTCGGCCTTGAAGCATCAGGGCAAAAAACTCTATGAATTGGCCAGGGAAGGCATCACCATAGAGCGTCAAGCACGGCATATCCAGATTTTTGAACTGCTGTTGCTGGATTTTACCGCCGATAGCCTGACCTTAGAGGTTGCCTGTTCCAAAGGCACTTATATCCGCTCCCTTGCCGAAGATATAGGTCATGCCTTAGGCACTTGCGCTACAGTGACGGCCTTGCGGCGTTTGGCAGCCGGACAATTTTCCTTAGCCAATGCCAAGACCTTGGAGGAATTGTCAGCGATGGACATGCCTAGCTTGCTGGACACGTTGATTGCCGTTGATAAGCCCTTGTCAGGTCTGCCAGCGGTGCAACTATCGGAGGCGCAAGCCATCAGCATCCGCTATGGGCAAACCATCATCTTCCCTGGCAGTGAATCGGGCAGTGTCCGTTTGTACCATGACAGCCTGTTTTTGGGTTTGGGGGAAATGCTATTGGATGGTAAAATAGCCCCGAAAAAGTTGTTTAATATTAACGGGTAGAGGCGCAACAGTTGCTCCCCTCCCCAGAACTCAGGCGGCGTAAAAACGTCCTCTGACCACCCTGCCCTACACCCTATCGTGGGGCGGGATTTTCTTAAGTCGCCTGATGGCGGCTTTATTTTTTATACTTTAATCTTATAGGGATTAGCAAAGATGCCATTTACAGCAGAACAAAAAAAGACGGTCGTTGAAGCTTACCGTTTATCAGAAACCGACACCGGCTCCCCAGAAGTGCAAGTTGCCTTATTGACTGCGCACATCACGCATTTGACACCGCATTTTGCCGCGCACAAAAAAGACAACCACTCCCGCCGTGGTTTGTTGCGTATGGTTAACCAACGCCGTAAATTGTTGGATTATCTGAAAAACAAAGACATTGCCCGTTACCGCTCTTTGATTGAACGTCTGGGCCTGCGTAAGTAAGCCACCCAAGAAACGCGACAACCTCAGTAGGGATATTGTTGCAATATCCCTACCCGAACCTCTACACAAAGGAATCTTATAGTGAATCCTATCAGGAAAGTATTTCAATACGGCACGCAAACAGTTACGCTGGAAACGGGCGAGATAGCACGTCAGGCTGACGGTGCTGTGATAATCGATGTCGATGGCACGACCTTATTGGTCACCGTCGTTGCTAAAAAAGAAGCCAGCGGCGGGGATTTTTTCCCATTGACCGTCAATTATCAAGAAAAAGCCTACGCCGCCGGAAAAATCCCAGGGGGCTTTTTCAAACGCGAAGGACGGCCTAGCGAACAAGAAACTTTAACGTCCCGCTTGATAGACAGACCGATACGCCCGCTTTTCCCTGAAGGCTATACCAACGAAGTTCAAGTTATCGCTACCGTGGTGTCCTTAAACCCCGAAGTAGACCCAGAAATTCCCGCCCTGTTAGGCGCGTCTGCGGCGTTGGCCGTATCAGGCCTGCCTTTCAATGGCCCTATCGGCGCCGCCTGTGTCGGTTATAAAGACGGCGAATACCTGTTAAACCCCTCCCCCGCCACGCTGAAAACCTCACAATTGACACTGGTGGTGGCTGGTACTGCCCATGCTGTCCTGATGGTGGAATCCGAAGCCTCAGGCTTGTCCGAAGAAATCATGCTAGGTGCGGTGCTGTTCGGTCATGAGGCTATGCAGATTGCCATTGACGCCATCAATGAGTTCGCCAATGCCGCCGGTAAAGGTGCGGTGTCTTGGGTCGCCCCTGAAGCCAATGTGGAACTGGTCAACCTAGTCACCCATGAAGTCGAAGCCAGCATTACCAGCGCTTATCAAGTTGCCGAAAAACTAATCAGACAAGAGCAACTAAAGGCCATCAGAAACGCCGTGGTGGAAAAACTGACCGCTGACGGTGATTATCAAGCCAATGCCATCCGCACGATTATTGAGCATCTGGAAGCAAAAATAGTCCGTAACGCCATTCTTAACGACAGCAAACGCATTGATGGACGGGCTTTAGACTCTATCCGCCCGATTAGCATCAGAACTGGCGTATTGCCCCGTACTCATGGTTCCGCTTTGTTCACACGCGGCGAAACCCAAGCATTAGTGGTCGCCACCTTAGGCACACAACGTGATGCGCAAATCATTGACGCATTGGCGGGTGAATACAAAGAACCGTTCATGCTGCACTACAACTTTCCTCCATACAGTGTTGGCGAAACCGGCCAAGTCGGCTCCCCTAAGCGCCGTGAAATTGGTCATGGCCGCTTGGCAAAACGCGGCGTTGCCGCCGTATTGCCCAATATGGAAGAATTTCCTTACACCATCCGCGTGGTTTCTGAAATCACCGAATCCAACGGTTCCAGCTCAATGGCTTCGGTCTGCGGCAGTTCCTTGGCATTAATGGACGCAGGCGTGCCTATCAGCACCCCAGTCGCCGGTATTGCAATGGGCTTGATTAAAGAAGGCGACCGCTTTGCAGTATTGTCCGACATCATGGGTGATGAAGACCATTTAGGTGACATGGACTTTAAAGTGGCCGGTTCCGAAATTGGTATCACCGCCCTGCAAATGGACATCAAAATTGATGGCATCACCGCCGAGATCATGCAAACCGCGCTAGAGCAAGCCAAACAAGGCCGCCTGCATATCCTCGGTGAAATGAACAAAGCCTTGGCCTCAACCCGCGAAGAAATGTCCGACTTCGCACCGCGTATCATCACCTTTAAAATTGACCCTAGCAAAATCCGTGAAGTCATCGGCAAAGGCGGTGCGACTATCCGTGGCATTACCGAAATCACCGGAGCCAGCGTTGATCT
>JAQTNZ010000194.1 GCA_028713595.1 Methylovulum sp.
GCCAAACAGCTCTTTGACTTCGATGGCGCAGCGCAAGTGCGCGTAATGGATGGGATTGAACGTCCCGCCGAGCACACCGATCATTATTGGCGGATATGCCCGTCACCCAAAACGATGAACTTTAGCGAGGTCAGTCCTTTTAAACCTACGGGGCCACGCGCATGGAGCTTATCGGTGCTGATGCCGATTTCCGCGCCCAAGCCGTATTCAAAACCATCGGCAAAACGGGTGGAGGCATTGACCATCACTGAACTGGAATCGACTTCGCGCAAGAAACGCCTGGCCAACGTGTAATCTTCGGTGACGATGGCATCGGTATGTTGCGAGCTGTAGTGGTTGATATGCTCTATCGCTTGGTCTATGCCATCAACGATACGGATGGAGAGGATCGGTGCCAGATATTCGGTGCGCCAGTCTTCTTCGGTGGCGCGTGTACAGTCGGGGATTAACGAGCAGGTTTTTAGGCAGCCGTGCAAGGCCACGCCTTTCGCCCGATAAATGTCCGCCAATAACGGCAAGACGCGGTGGGCGATGCTTTCGGCGACCAGCAAGGTTTCCATCGCGTTGCACACCCCGTAACGGTGGGTCTTGGCGTTGTCGGCAATAGCCACGGCCTTGTCAATGTCGGCTTTGTCGTCAATATAAACATGGCAAATCCCGTCCAGATGCTTGATGACCGGCAAGGTCGCTTCTTTAGAGATGCGCTCAATCAGGCTTTTGCCGCCGCGTGGGACGATAATGTCAACATAGCCGTTCAGGGTAATCAGCTCGCCGACAGCGGCACGGTCGGCGGTGGCGACGATTTGCACGGCGGTGCCGGGCAGTTCGGCCGCTTCCAAACCTTGGCTGATACAGGCGGCAATCGCCCGGTTGGAATGTATCGCTTCCGAGCCGCCGCGCAAGATGCAGGCGTTGCCCGATTTCAGGCACAACGCGGCGGCATCGACGGTCACATTGGGGCGTGATTCGTAAATGATGCCAATCACCCCTAAAGGCACGCGCATTTGCCCGACTTGTATGCCGCTAGGGCGGTAGCTTAATTCGGTGATCTCCCCGACCGGATCAGGCAGGGCGGCGACTTGTTTTAAGCCTTCAATCATGGCGTTGATGGCTTTGGGCGTTAACGCCAGCCGCTCCAACGCCGCCGCATCCAAGCCGTTAGTCATCCCTGCCGCCAGATCCTTTTGGTTTTCGGCGCTTAACAGCTCGCGGTTTTGGTCAATCATGCGGGCTATTTCCAGCAAGGCGTGGTTTTTTTTGCCTGATTCTGTCCGGCCCAGTTCTCGTCCGGCTTGCTTGGCGTTACGGCCCAGCGTTTGCATATAGTCTTTAATATCCATTTTTTCACCAACGGGTTGGAGGTTAACTGATGATTATAACGGCTAATGCCCTGCATTAACAGGGCATGTGTCGGTTAAGCCACTGATTTTGCATTTTTAAATGGTATGGCATCACCTGTAACGCCTAACTTGGTAGGTTATTTCTCAATTGTCGTTTATTTGTAATAGAATAAAAGGGTTTTTGTTGTTTGTACGGCCTTGCAGCGCTTTTGCACCAAAGGGGCGGCCACCAAACGTTTTACAAACCATAGAACAATCGGAAAGGCGTGTGCCGTTGTTCCGGCCGAACCGGCCATAGCGGCGGTTGCTTGGAGTAACTGTATGTAAATAATAATAAATAAAGAGGTTATGTGTTATGTGTTGGAGTGGAGAAGCGTCAGGCATTTTAGCTGCCGTAGGTCTGGGCACCGCCGTGTATGTCGCGGCTAAAGGGGAATCTAAAGAGCTGTGGATTCCGCTGACTTATTTTGCCTTAATGGAATTGTTACAGGCGTTCACTTACGTCTATATTGATTTGTGTGATAACCCGAACAATCAGATACTCACCCTGTTTGGCTATCTGCATGTCGCCTTCCAGCCGTTTTTTGTCAATATGGTGGCGATGTATTTTATCCCCAAGGCGGTCAAATTAAAGATCCGCACCACCGTCTACACCATTTGCGCGATAGGATCGTTGGCGATGCTGGTAAAAATGTACCCTTTCGTATGGGCAGGCACCTGTAATGTCGGTATCGAGGGCTTTTGTGGGCCGGAAGTGTGCTCCACCCACGGGGCTTGGCATATTGCTTGGCACATGCCATTAAATGGCCTGTTATCCCACCCGATTACTTGGCTGTTCGATTTCCAATGGGGCTTGCACGCCCTCACCTATATTCTGGTTGGTTTTTGCTTGCCGGTGATTTACGGCTCTTGGCGGTTTGTCGCCTTCCATTATGTGATCGGCCCGTGGATTTCTGACATCACCACCAATGACCCTAATGAATACGCCGCAGTGTGGTGCCTGTTCTCAATTGCCCTGTGCGTGTCGGTGATAAAAACCCCGATCAGAAAACATCTGCATGTAAAAAATTGGCTGTTTTATCACAAAGCAATCCATGATACTTTGGAAACTGGCGTATCATCCGCTAAGCCATTGCGCTAGTTGCCCCACAGACGGTTTTTTTGATTGATAAGCCGCCGTTAATCTTTTATGCCCAGGGCCAAAGCCTTATCCAACCTTTTGGCCTTGACTTAAACACTACCCACAGGAGACTGTATGAAGATCGGTATACCTAAAGAAATCCACCGTGGTGAAAAGCGGGTCGCCACCACCCCCGAAGCCGCCGCCCAAATTATGCAGCTAGGCTTTACCGTCGCCATAGAAAGCGGGGCGGGGTTGGCGGCCAATATTGCCGATGCCGCCTATGAAGCTGTCGGCGTTGAGGTTGTTGACACGCCAACGCTTTGGCAAAGCGCCGACATTATTATGAAAGTCAGGGCCCCGGAACGCCGCCCAAAGCTAGGGTTGGATGAACTGTCTTTATTACGCGAAGGCCAAACGTTAATCAGCTTTATCTGGCCTGCGCAAAATGAAGGGCTAATGAAGTTCTTGGCCGAAAAAAACACCACTGTCCTGGCTATGGACAGCGTGCCACGCATGTCCCGCGCCCAAAAAATGGACGCGCTCAGTTCCATGGCCAATATTGCCGGTTATCGCGCCATTATTGAAGCGGCCCAGCATTTTGGGCGGTTTTTCACCGGCCAAATTACAGCGGCGGGGAAAATCCCGCCCGCCAAAGTGTTGGTCATCGGCGCAGGTGTGGCCGGTTTGGCGGCCATCGGTGCGGCTAAAGGCATGGGGGCCATCGTCCGGGCTTTCGATACCCGCCCGGAAGTGAAAGAGCAAATCGAAAGCATGGATGCCGAGTTCTTGATGCTCGATTTTAAGGAAGAAGGGTCAGGGGTGGGGGGGTATGCCAAAACCATGTCACCCGAATTTATTGCCGCCGAAATGGCCTTGTTTGCCGAACAGGCCAAAGAAGTCGATATTATCGTCACCACCGCGCTGATTCCGGGCAAACCCGCCCCCAAGCTGATTACCACCGAGATGGTGCAATCGATGAAACCCGGCAGTGTGATTGTCGATTTGGCGGCGGAACAAGGCGGCAACTGCGCATTGACCGAAGCCGGCAAGGTGGTGGTCGCCCACGATGTCACCATTATCGGTTACACCAACTTGCCCAGCCGTCTTGCCAACCAATCCAGCCAATTGTATGCGACCAATTTGCGGCATTTGCTGACCGAATTGTGCCCAGGCAAAAACGGTGTCCTTAACGTCAATATGGATGATGAAGTGATACGCGGGGCCACAGTCATTAAGGAAGGCAAGATCACTTGGCCGCCGCCCCCGCCTAAATTGTCCGCCGCCCCAGCTGCAAAACCCGCCGAGGTTGCGGCGGTCATCGCTAAAGAACCCGAAAAACCTTCAGTCATCAAACAATTGTTGCCGCTCATCATAGCCGGTGGGGCTTTGTTTGGCATTGGCGCGGTCGCCCCCGAATCGTTTATGACCCACTTTACCGTCTTTGTCTTGGCGTGTTTCCTGGGTTATCAGGTGATCTGGAATGTCTCGCCTTCGCTGCACACGCCGTTAATGAGCGTCACCAACGCCATCAGCGGCATTATCGTCATTGGCGCGATTGTGCAGGTATCTTCGGCCACTGTCGGTTTGCTGGCAGGGTTGGCGATACTGATTGCCTCCATCAACATCGCGGGCGGCTTTTTGGTCACGCGCCGCATGTTAGACATGTTCAGAAAATAAGCGGAGTAGCGAAATGTCCCATAGTTTAGTCACAATGTCCTACATTATTGCCGCTATCTTGTTCATTCTGAGCTTGAGCGGTTTAAGCAACCAAGAAACGGCCCGGCGCGGCAACTACTACGGCATGGCGGGTATGGTCATTGCCATTGTCGCCACCGCCTTAAGCGGGGCCGTGAGCGGGGCCGCCTATCCTATCTTAATCGTCGCCGTGTTGATTGGCGGCACGATAGGCGCAATACTGGCCTCTAGGGTCGCCATGACCCAAATGCCGGAATTGGTCGCCATCATGCACAGCCTGGTCGGTATGGCGGCGGTGCTGGTCGGTTTTGCCAATTTTATGGACAATGCCAGCGGCTTGGCCGGCGTGGAAAAAACCATCCACGAAATTGAAATTTATATCGGCATCCTTATTGGCGCGATAACCTTTTCCGGTTCAGTGATCGCCTTTTGTAAATTGAGCGAAAAAATCAGCGGCAAACCGCTATTACTGCCTGGTCGCCATTGGTTTAACCTGACGTTATTGATTGCCGTGTGCGTATTGGGTGTCCAGTTCCTGCAACAAGCAGAGAATGGCGGCGGCAACTTGCCGATGTTATTTCTCGACCATAACGGTGCCTTGCCCTTATTGATTATGACCGTGATTGCCCTGGTTTTTGGTGTGCACATGGTCATGGCGATAGGTGGCGCGGATATGCCCGTGGTGGTGTCCATGCTTAACAGCTATTCCGGCTGGGCGGCGGCGGCCACCGGCTTTATGTTGAGCAACGATTTGCTGATCGTGACCGGCGCGTTGGTCGGCAGCAGCGGGGCGATTTTGAGCTATATCATGTGCCACGCCATGAACCGTAACTTTATCAGCGTCATCGCGGGTGGTTTTGGTACGGCTTCGGGCGGTGAAGCGGCGGTGATCGAAGGCGAAGTGCAACCGATAGATGCCGATGAAACCGCGCAACTGTTGCTGGCGGCAAAAAACATCATGATTATCCCCGGCTACGGCATGGCGGTGGCGCAAGCCCAGCACACCGTGTATGAAATCACCAAGTTCTTGCGCGAAAAAGGCAAGAAAGTGCGCTTTGGCATCCATCCCGTTGCCGGACGTATGCCAGGACACATGAACGTGTTGCTGGCTGAAGCCAAAGTGCCTTATGACATCGTTTTTGAAATGGAAGAGATCAACGATGATTTTGCCAATGTCGATGTCTCCATCGTCATCGGTGCCAATGACATCGTCAACCCTTCCGCCTTGGATGACCCTAACAGCCCGATAGCCGGTATGCCCGTGCTGGAATGCTGGCACGGCAAAACCACCATCGTCCTTAAACGCAGCATGGCCTCCGGTTATGCGGGCGTGGGCAACCCGCTGTTTGTCTTGGAAAACACCCGTATGTTGTTTGGTGATGCCAATGCGAGCATGCAGGCGGTTTTAAAGGCCTTAAAAGGCTGATTGTACTTTAATAAGGCCCGGCGGGTTTTTAAACCGCCGGGCTTTGTTTTACCTCGCCCTAACCCTATCCACCCGTGTTTGGGCGCACGGACGGCGCGTAAAGCCACGATAATGTTCCGCCCAGATGGCAATACC
>JAQTNZ010000195.1 GCA_028713595.1 Methylovulum sp.
CAGCCGGTCAGCCGTGACGAAATCATCCTGCCGGAGCGGATTATCGAAGAGTTGGAGCGGACCATCATCCGTTTTTGCGGCAATCGCGAACGCTTACGGGCGTTGGGCTTGCCAACCAAGCGGGGGGTGCTGTTCTATGGGCCGCCCGGTACCGGAAAAACCCACACCGTCCGCTATCTCGCCTCCCAACTGCAAGGGCATACGACCTTTTTGGTGACTGCCGAACAAATCGGCCTGTTACCCGAATACTTCTCATTGGCCCGCTTAATGCAGCCGGTGATTTTCGTCATCGAAGATGCCGACCTGTTAGCCAAAGCGCGCGAATCCATGCACAGTCCGGTGGAAGAGGCCTTGCTCAACCATTTGCTCAATGAGATGGACGGCCTGAAAGAGGATGCCGACATCCTGTTCGTGTTGTCCACCAACAAACCGGAAGCCTTGGAAGCCGCCCTGGTCGCACGGCCTGGGCGTATCGACCAACTGATAGAGTTTCCCAAACCTGACGAAAACTGTCGGCTGCGGTTAATGAAGCTGTACGGCGCCGCCCTGACGCTAACGCCGGCACTTGAGGGCAATATCGCCAACCGCACCCAAGGGGTCAGCGCCTCGTTCATCAAAGAGCTGATGCGACGGCTGGCGCAATACTCGATAGAGCGCGGCGAAGACGGCCACATCAATGAAGCCGATGTCGAACAGGCACTGGAAGAAATGCTGTTTACAAACAACCTGTTGAATCGGGCCATATTGGGCGCCGATGGGGTCGATGCCGCGTGATTCATGGCAAAGCCAAACCCTTACGACATTAATAGGCCCGCTATGCAAACCCTCACCCCCGCGCAGCAAGGACTCATCCAAGCCGAGCTTAACCGCTTTGAAAAAGTGCTCTGGAGTTCAACGCCAAACCCTGGCAGGTTAGCCAAAAAAACCTTGCCCGTAGTCATTTTTGCCATTCCGTGGACGGCCTTTAGCCTATTTTGGATAGCCAGCGCCAGCGGCTTTAAGTGGCCCGACCTCAGTGGCGGTTTCGGGTTGTTCCCGCTGTTTGGCCTGCCTTTTTTGCTGATAGGTTTAGGGATGCTGCTCTCGCCCCTGCTGGTCGCCAAAAAAGCCGCCGCCACGGCCTATGCCATCACCAACGAACGGGCCATTATTATTGAGCCGGGATGGTTTGGGGGCATGAACATCCGCTCGTTTTTCCCGCACCAGCTGTCAGATATCCGCAAAGTCCAGTTTGCCGACGGCAATGGCGACCTGATCCTTGACAACAACGCCCCCACTGACAACCGACGGGGCAACGCTACGGATATTGGCTTTTTTGGCATCGCGGACGTGAAAAAAGTCGAGGCCCTGATTTTTGTCTTAGCCAACCCCTCTGCGGCTTGAATGCATGTTGGGTTTCAATCATCCGGCGCATTACGGCTATCGCCTAATGCGCCCTACGCGGGCTGGAAGAAATGCTGTTTACAAACAACCTGTTGAATCGGGCCATATTGGGCGCCGATGAGGCCGATGCAACGAGATAGGTGTAGGTTGGGGTGAGCTTGCGAACCCCAACAGTTCAACGTACACGACCACCCTACCTACGGCCCCACTGAAAGTAGGTGGGTTAGCGCGGGACACAGGGGACTAAAGCCCACCCACAGCGTGTCCCGCGCTGTTGAGTTGTTTTTTTTGAACCTTGATACTAAAGCTAACCGGCTAAAGCCGATGGCTTTAACCTTAAATAGTGAAATAAAAATTTTTAACACCATTTTTTATTGCTAAAATAATTTTTTATCGCTAAAATAAGCTTTCAAAAAATACCATAAAAAGACTTTATTTAGGAACCAAAGGCCACTAAAGCCTGTTTGTAAATTACTCGACATCCCCTGCCAACAATAACTAACGATAATAATATGACAGCACGAATAACACCTAATGACGCTACCCAAGCGACTAAAGATGCCAATAAGGCATTGGCCAATAAGCTTAACTTTAATGACGACAGCTCTTTCATCAATGCCCGCCGTGGTTTTTGCAAAACATTAAATGAAGTGACCATCGTTAGCCAGAATAATGCAGACAAGGCCATTTGGGATTTGACCCCCTATGAGTATCAAGCCTCTTCTCCCGATACCGACACCGATCCCGATGACGCGCCTGACACCATCAACCCCAGCCTGTGGCGGCAAGCCAAGCTGAACACGATTAACGGCTTGTTTGAAGTGACCGATGGTCTTGATGTTGCCCATAAGATTTATCAGGTACGCGCGTTTGACATGTCCAATATGACCATTATTGAAGGGGAAACCGGGCTTATTATCGTTGATCCGCTCATTTCAGAAGAATGCGCCAAAGCCGCCTTACAGCTATACCGTGACTACGCAGGCTCCACGCATCCGGTAAAAGCGGTTATCTTTACCCATAGCCATGTCGATCATTTTGGCGGTGTCTTAGGGCTTTTTGATGATTATGACGCGGAGATAGGGGGGGTCACGATCATTGCCCCGGCCGGTTTTATGGATCATGCGGTCAGCGAAAATGTCTATGCCGGAACCGCAATGGTGCGCCGTGCCGAATATATGTACGGCCCTTACCTTGAGAAAAATCCAAAAGGCCAAGTGGACGCAGGTTTAGGCAAAGGCCAATCAACCGGCGTAATCTCGATAGCCAGCCCGACCCTCACCATTTCGGCCAGCGGCCGCCACCCTGACCCGATTGATGGCATTTATTTTGATTTTTATATGGCGCCCGGCTCTGAGGCCCCTTCGGAATTTTGTTTTTACTTACCCGACCTGAAGGCCTTGTGCATGGCGGAAGACGCTTGCCACACCCTGCACAATATCCAAACGCTGCGGGGCGCACAAGTCCGTAACGCCTTGGCGTGGTCAAAATATCTCAGCGAATTGCTGGAACTGTATGGCAGGGAAGCGCAGGTGCTGTTTGCCCAGCATCATTGGCCGGTGTGGAACGATACTGGCTCTAAAGCCGAAACGCAAGCCATCCCCGATTTTTTGGCCAAACAGCGGGATATGTACCGGTATTTGAACGACCAAACCTTACGGATGCTCAACAAAGGCTATACCGGCATTGAAATTGGCGAAGTGTTCGCCATGCCGCCCGCCATTGAGCAAGCGTGGTCGTGCCGGGGCTATTACGGCTCCGTCAGCCACAATGTCAAAGGCGTTTATGACCGTTATATGGGCTGGTTCGACGGCAACCCCTCTAACCTCCACCCTTTGCCGCCACAACAAAGCAGCCCTTTGTATATCAATTTGATGGGGGGTGTCGGGCCGGTTATTGCCTACGCCCAAGAGGCCTATAATTCCTCAACCCCTAACTACCGTTGGATTGCCGAATTGCTGCATAAAGTCGTGTTCACCGAGCCGACAAACACCACGGCGAAACACCTCTTGGCGGACACCTTAGAACAGTTGGGTTATCAGGCGGAATCAGGGCCTTGGCGTAATTTTTACCTGATGGGCGCACAAGAATTGCGCGGCGGCATCCTTAGCTCCGATGAGGCCAGTTCGGAGACCGACCCCAGTATGTTTGAAGCGATGACGCTGGATATGCTGTTTGATGCACTGGGTACGCACATCGTTGCCCCGCGCATGATTGACATGGGCATTAGCGAGATTGTCATGAACTGGAATTTTACCGACCCGCGGCTCAAACAATGGCCGGAACCGGAATCGCTGTATGTGGTCAGGGTCAGCAATGGTGCCTTAAGTTACGCCATCGGCAAACAGGATGCCAATGCCGGGACAACGGTGCAACTTAGCCGCGATACGTTCAACGCTATATTGCTAGGGGACATGTCCTTGGATGAGGCGATTAGCTCAGGGCAATTGGTCGTGACCAACCCAGGGGTATTAATCAACTTTTTCTACTTGCTTGACGGCAGCGACCCTAAGTTTCCGATTGTCACCCCCCGCTCCGATATTGATGACGCTTGGAATCCGCCCCGTGCAATCCCCGCGCACTCCGCCGGTAAAAAACGGCGGGATTGCGCCATTGCCACAAAACGCCGGCGTTATCTGGGGCCGATACCAAAATCCCGTTGATTTTTAACTTAACACCCACCTGCTAAAAGCAGGTGGGTTAGCGCGTTTGGTGGTGGCCAAGCAGCCTAAGCCCAGCGCCATCAACAGCCATGTTTCCGGTTCCGGCAGGGGAGTTTCTGAAGTATCGATCTGGTTAGTAAGTGAAGACAACGCGCTTGCGTCTGAAATCGTCAAATCCCCTCGATCCGTACCGAAAGGCCCAGAAGTGCTGCTTCCATAGAGGGCCAATGAAAGGGAGCCGTTATTTAGGATGTTGAAAAGCTGGTCTGTGGAGAATATGGCTAGGGAGCCCCCACCATTAGCCAGCAAGGCTACTATTGTAGAAAATGGCGCATCGAGAATGCCGGAAAGATCAACGCTTATAACCACAAACAGATCGCTAAAACTGAACAGGCCAATCCCGTCGATATTTCCGGCCATGCTACCTGTAATGGAGTTAAGGTCTACAATGGCATCGCCTGCATCATACGATATAGACTGAAAATCATTGGTATCGCCTGTGAAGGTAAATGTAGTTGCAGCGTCAACAAAAGACAGGCTGCCCAACGTGCCACTTATTGCCCCTGTCACAGTCGTTGTAATCGGCGTCGCAGAAACGGATTGGGCAAACAAGGCGATAACGCAGAAAAGGATTCGTATCATTTTATAGGTCCTAAATAAATCTAAATCGTTTGATGTGGGTTTAAGTATGGAAAAATTGGCGAAGGGTGGTTTTGCGCCACTAATCGCCGATTCCAGATTATACGTGACGATCAAGATTTTTATAAGATTCCCCTTTAATAATAGGGGTTTTCCCATTAAATATATAAATATAAACAATTGATTGGAAATGTGAAAATTATGACGCGGTAAGGCGCATTCCGTAGATACCGTCTTAAAACCCAAGAGCGCGTAGGTTGGGGTGAGCTTGCGAACCCCAACATGTCAACACACGACCACCCTACCCTGTTGTGTTGGGGTTCGTACCTCACCCCAACGGCCCTAATTCAAAATATACCCATTCGCCACCTATTTCTTCTCTTTCTGCTCCTGAAGCTATAGACAGGTTGGCCATAACGTCTATTGAAGGGTCACGGTCTAATAAATGACCTACCCCAACATGATGGCAATCGTCAGTATCGTCGCTACCGCCACATAGAAACTGCCAATCACTATCCTGGTCACGGATAACTAATAGAATAGGCCTCTCCTTTTGGAACACATGTGGACAGCAGTACACGGAATAATCTCTGCGAAATTTCTTATTCATAAGGTTAAAAATGATAAAACAAATTACTAAAGCAGAATGGTATCAACTATCGACAGAACACTTTTATTGTAAACAACTGTGCCATTTGCCATATTCCGTACAAGAAGTAGAAAATATGTTTGGAATTTCATTTTTTGAATATACGGAGGAAGGCTTAGGAATATGTTACGCCGCTTTTATTTCTATTGAAGGTCGAATGTGTCTTTTAAAAGGAACTGCCAGTAAGGAAGATAACATAATAGGTGTATTGGTTGAGGTTAAAAATTTTGAAAAAAATTTGGCTCTATATGGGTTTCAAGGTCTTTTGATAAAATGTGCGGATGGAAACTTCAATCATCACTATAAAACATCTGGTCAGTGAAGCCCACTGTTATGCCACGATCCGGCAGTTGCGTTGGGCTGACGG
>JAQTNZ010000196.1 GCA_028713595.1 Methylovulum sp.
CATAATCTGTAAAGGTGATGCCTTGTTGGTATTTATCAGCAAGCGTTTGCTCTTCTGTCAACAACGACTTTAACGTTATATTGTTATTATCAATGGTTTGCTTCTTACCGATAATGCTTTGTTTTTTTTCTGATAGCGCCAGAGATTTTTTTCCAATTAAATCAATATACTTGTCATCGATCTTTTCGCTAAATCCTCGAACAAAATCATTAAAGCTATCTAAGCCAAATAGAGTTGAAATTAGCTCTGCCTGACGTGCTGGAAGGTGAGCGGCTAGACGTGAAAAATTGTCAATGCGATTTTTTTCTACAAAACAAAAACGAAATTGTGCTTCGTTGGCTCTTACAACAGTTGCTTCCGTATTGGCGAAATTAGCCTCAATTTTTGGTGGTTCAAATTGATCTATATGAGCATTTTTTAAGTAATCATTAGGTGTTTTAAAGCGTTTAGCCCCGGCTTCTTCTACATAACCCAATAGACCATATTCCAAGGCTTCGCAAAAGCTTGATTTACCACTGCCATTAGGGCCGTAAAGCAGCACAATCTGACTATCCAAATCGAAAAACTCCGATTTGGCGAAGCCTCGAAATGGGCCAACGGTAAGTGATTTGAGTCTGGTTATATCATTTGTACTGGTCTGATAATTGCCAACTTCAACCAAGTAGTTACAGTTAGCTGTTGTAAATTCATGTTGCGCGAGTTCAACAATTTTTTGCACCCTTTTTCCGTGAGTGGTACCTAATGGTATTATTTCGTCAAGGTGGTCGAGAATAATATTTGCAAGCTTACGAACATTGTCAGGCACGGCGTTAGTATTTAATGTTTGCATAAAATGGAGGTATTCGAGCTTAAGCATAATTTAGTTCCTAACTAAAAATATACAATGGTCATGTTTTTTATGTGCTTATCAATAGCAATGCCCATAGAGCTGATGCAGTAACCGCAGAGTTGTAACTTTGGGAAAAAACAGAGCAAAATCCAAGATACAAAAAACGGTTATTTTCAAAACAACTTTTCAATGGGAGTTCAATATAGCAATTTAGAACTTAATTCGCTATAAACTATTACCATTTTTATAAAATATACGGAAAACAATCTGTTTGGTAGCTTATTTTAGGCGTATGTTTGCCCTATCCTATATTTCAATGCTTGACTTGCGTATCTATTTGGATACAACCATCTTATGATTACTATCCGCACCCTGCCAACATTCGACCATTGGTTTACTGCCATTAAGGACAAGAAAACCAGCCTCCGTTTAGTGCGTCGTCTTGAGCGCGTCCAGCTCAGTCAGTTTGGCGATGTTAAAGCCGTTGGTGAAGGGGTGTTTGAGTTGCGGGAGCATTTTGGTTCCGGCTGGCGGATGTATTATGTACAAGGGGTTCAGAAGTCATCGTCATGTTGGGTGGTGGCGACAATCCGGCCAAGCCGCCGATATTGCCAAGGCACAACGCTTGGCGGTTACTTTAGAGGATTGATGGGTGAAAAAATCAGCGTTTCCAGTTTGCCGGTGTTCGACATCGTCAATTTGCTCGACGGTGACGAAGCCATCAGCGAGTACCTGTCGCAAGTGTTGGAGGATGGCGACAGCGATGAGCTGATACGCGCTTTGGGCTATATCGCCAAAGCTAAAGGTATGGCGATGATAGCCCAAAAATCCGGTCTAAGCCGTGAAAGCCTTTACAAAGCCCTCTCCCCAGGCTCGGAGCCACGTTTTGACACGGTATTGAAGGTGATTAAGGCCTTGGGCATCAAGCTCCATGCCGAACCTGTTTAAATATTGCGGAATATGACATCTGGCAAGCGGTTTTGCCCGACATCCACTTCATGAGTTATAGCACCTGTTTCTATAACTCATAAATAGGGGGTATTATGAGTTATAGGCAGGGCTTTATGCCTCGTTTTAGGCGTGTGCGCCAAACGGGGCAAATACATTTCCGACAGGCAATAAAAAAGGCCTGCACACAGGGTGTGTAGGCCTTTGAATGCTTGGTGCCTCGGGCCGGAGTCGAACCGGCACGGTGTTACCACCGAGGGATTTTAAGTCCCTTGCGTCTACCAATTTCGCCACCGAGGCAATAAAACCGTTTGGTGAAGCTGCACATTATATAGCAAGAATAAAAATAAACCAGTGCTGAGGGTGATTTTTTAAGCAAGGTAGGCGATTTTTTGGGTTGGCCTTGCGGGTGTTTTGGGTTTTGTTTTTAAAACAGCGGCTTATTATATGGCTGTGGTTACGGTTTAGGGCTTAAATGCGGGGTATTGGGGTTTGTTGGGGGCTTAAATGGCTGGGCCGTCACAATTATACGAAGTCCGGCTTTATTTAATCGTTCAGCAATGCTAAATTATAGCCTATTAGATTACTGGGTATTTATCGCGGCCCGTGGTTTATTAACATTCCCTTTTAACTTTTATTTAGGATAATCAAATGGCTTTCGAACTTCCTGCTTTGCCTTATGCAAGTAACAGATTGATCCCTTATATTTCTGCGGAAACATTAGATTTCCATCATGGCAAGCACCACCAAACCTATGTGACTAACTTGAACAATTTGGTCCCTGGCACCGAATTTGAAGGACTGTCACTGGAAGAAATTATCGTCAAATCTTCCGGCCCTATTTTCAACAATGCCGCGCAAATTTGGAACCACACGTTTTACTGGAACAGCTTGGCTCCTAACGCGGGTGGCGAGCCTACTGGCGCATTGGCTGAGGCGATCACCGCAAAATTTGGCTCTTTTGCCCAATTTAAAGAAGAATTCACTAAATGCGCAGTCGGCACGTTTGGTTCTGGCTGGGCGTGGTTGGTCAAAAATGCTGATGGCAGTTTAGGCCTGGTCAGCACCAGCAATGCCGGTTGCCCATTGACCACCGGCCAAACCCCGTTGTTGACTTGCGATGTGTGGGAACATGCCTATTACATCGACTACCGCAATGCGCGTCCTAAATATTTGGAAGCGTTTTGGGCATTAGTCAACTGGGATTTTGCCGCCGCTAATTTTGCCGCGTAAGCATCCGTTTAAGTGTGTCAGTTTAAGCCTTCTGCATCGTTAAGGTGCAGAGGGCTTTTTTATGGGAGAAAATAATCATGGCTACAGTATTAGTGACCGGGGCTAACCGAGGGTTAGGTTTGGAATTTTGCCGCCAGTATGCGGCGGATGGTTGGCAGGTGATCGCCTGTTGCCGTCACCCTGCCCAAGCACAGGCGTTGCAAGAGCTGGTGGAGCGCTATCCGACCCTACAACTGGAGGCGCTGGATGTCGCCGATTTTGCGGCGATAGAGGCGTTGGCGGTTAAGTTGGCGGGGTGTAAGCTGGATGTGTTGCTGAACAATGCCGGGGTTTACCCCGATAACGCCAGCAACGGGTTTGGGCAGTTGGATTATCCGTTATGGTTGCAATCGTTTGTGGTCAACACCCAAGCCCCGGTGAAAATGGCGGAGGCGTTTTTGGCGCACTTGCAAGCGGGTGAACAAAAGTTGGTGGCGAATGTCAGTAGCCTGATGGGCAGTGTCACTGACAATACCAGCGGTGGCAGCCTGTTTTACCGCTCCAGCAAGGCGGCGTTAAATGCGGCGATGAAGAGTCTGGCGATAGATTTACAGCCGCAAGCGATAGGGATAGTGACCTTGCATCCGGGTTGGGTCAAGACCGATATGGGCGGCCCCAATGCCCTGATCGAGGCGCAGGAGAGCATTGCCGGGATGCGGCAGGTGATTGCTGGCTTTTCTTTGCGGCAATCGGGTGATTTTATTAAATATGACGGCACGGTGATGCCTTGGTGAGGATTATGCTAAAAACGATACTGTTATTATTGCCGATGTTGGTTCAAGGTGTGGCCTATGCCAATTGTAAAGGCCCGGAGCCGATGATTACAGTGCCTGCGGACTATGAAGCTTTTGGCACCGCCCATGCCAAGGGCGAGCAGATTTATCAATGCACGTTTAACCAAGGCCAATATGCTTGGGAATATCAGGCTCCGCAGGCGGTGTTGTATGACAACCAAGGGCGGGTGATCGGCAAACATTTTGCCGGCCCGACGTGGGAAGCCGCCGATGGCAGCCGTGTGACGGGCAAACTGCTCGGCAAGCTGGACGTGACAGACAGCGCTATCCCTTGGCTGGTGCTGGAGGTGGTGGCCCATGAGGGCAAGGGGCTGTTGGCGCAAACCCGCGTTATCACCCGTATCAAAACCCAAGGCGGCTTGCCGCCCGTCTCCGGTTGCAACGCTAACCATTTAGGTGGCGAAAAGCGCGTGGCTTATCAGGCGGATTATGTGTTTTATAAGGCGCGTTAAGGTGTGGCATCCTGTGGTAAGTAGGGTCAGGGCAGCGTAAAAACACGATAAGGGGCCTTTATTAGAAGGTGGCCGTTTAATTAAAAAAGTAAGTGCAGGCCAATTTTTATTGACATTTTGTGGTCAATCGTAAAAACTATGGTGATTTAATGGGTAGGCAATGGCAGTCGCTTGGGTTTATTTTGCCTATTGTTGAAACAAATCCACAACGGCAACCGCAACGTTTTGTGGGAGCTATGGATAAACGCTTCATTTGTCAGGTTCACACGTCCACCAACACACACTGGAGATAAAGATGGGACAATCAATGGTATTTAAACGCAGTTGCCTAATGGCGGCCTTACTAATGGGCACCGCTTCCTCCAGTGCCAGTGACCAATGGCCTATGTATCAGGCCAATCCTGCCCATACGGGTTATACCCCTGTCAGCATAACGCCTGCCAATATAGCGTTTAAGTGGAAAAAACAGTTGGGTACTGCGCCATTAAATCCGGTCACTGCCGCCCAAGGGCTTATTTTTGTGTCCACAATCGGCTATTTTGCTAACCAAAACCTTTATACGTTGGCAAAAAGCGGTCAGCAAGCTTGGAAGGTCTCTTATGGTGCGGTGTTCTCGGTTAACCCGCCCAGCTATGCCAATGGCACGGTATATATACAAGTGGGCAAAACCACCACCGGCTACCCTTATTTCTACGGCTATAAGGCGAACAATGGCACTTTGCTTATGAAAAGCCTGTTTGACGCGCAATGGGAAAGGTATTTTGCCCCCACCATTTATGATGGCTCCGTTTATGTCAATGGCGGCTATTATGGCGGCATGTATTCGTTTAATGGCAAAACTGGGGCGCAAAATTGGTTTGCCCAAGAGACGCAGTATGACCAATGGACACCCGCCGTTGATGATAAATGGGCTTATGCTTATGTCGGGGGCACAGCTGGGCTGCATGTGACTGATCGGCTGACCGGCAAGCCTGTTTTCACTATCGCCGACCCCAATTTCCAATGGAATGGCTATGATATGAATGTGGCTCCGGTATTGGGCGGTGCAAATGATGTTTACACTATCCACGATGGGCGGCTGATTAAGTTTGACACCAACGGACGCAAGATCGCTTGGCAAAAAGCCAGCTCTTATACCGGACAACCTACGTTGGCCAATGGGGTGCTTTATGCGGTGTCAGCAGGGGCGTTAGTGGCGGTCAATCCGGCAACCGGCAATAAGGTATGGTTATGGGATGCCCCGGTCAGCGGCGAGTTACAAAGCAACATTATCGCCACTAAGACGCATGTATTTGTCGGTACGGCGGACACCACTTATTGTATCGACTTAAAAACGCATCAGAGCGTGTGGTCATATCCTGCCAGCGGAAACTTGACTTTGGCGGAAAGCGCCCTTTACATTGCC
>JAQTNZ010000197.1 GCA_028713595.1 Methylovulum sp.
CCATGAGCGGGTCGCCCAAGAACGCCTGCAAGAATCGCTCAAACTTTCCCATAGTATCCAAATGGGCATGTTATCGACCGCCTTCCCGCGTTTTAGTGACGGTCAGCCCATCGATTTGTTCGCAGTGATGGAGCCAGCCCGTGAAGTCAGCGGCGACTTTTATGATTTTTTCCATCTGGATCACAAAACCTTACTATTGGCGATTGGTGATGTGTCGGACAAAGGTGTCCCCGCCGCCTTGTTTATGGTCATGGTCAAAACCTTAATCCGTGCCATCGCCAAACAACACACCCAACCCCATCAAGTCTTGGCGGCACTTAATCCCGAATTATGCCGCGATAACGAAGCATCCATGTTTGTCACGTTGTTTTTGGCAACCCTTGACTTGGAAACCAATATCTTGACCTACAGTTTTGGCGGCCATAATCCGCCGCTCTATGTGTCCCGCTATGGGATCGTTGCCATGCTGACCGGCGATTCGGGGACGGCTCTGGGTATTATTGACGGCATTGGTTTTAGCAGCCAAACCCTCCAACTTAATCCGGGCGATAGCCTGTTGCTGTATACCGATGGCATCAGCGAAGCGATGGACAAAGACTATAACGCTTATGGCGAAGCCCGCCTTTGCGGGCTATTGACCGGATTGACCCATCATAACGCCCAAGAACTTTCCGACACCATTATCGCCGATGTCATCGCCTTTACCGCCGGAGCCGAACAATCCGATGACATCACCTTATTGGCGTTACAAATAGGCAAACCGTGAACAGCCCAACACGTTTATGGTGGCTATTGTTTTGGGCATCCGCAAATAAAACCGCCAATCCGATTTTATTCTGAACGGACAGAACGCATGAACACAGCAGACAACTCAAGCAACCGTATCGGCAACCCCACCCCTAACAGCCATTTTGCCCAGCGATTTCCCAATACTGTCGAGTCCTTAGAAACACTGGCAGAAGCCGTGGAGATGTTTGGCGACAAGATGGGTTGGACCAATGCCACCGTCATGCAAATTAATCTGGTGCTGGAAGAGTTGCTCGTCAACGCCATAGACCATGGCTATCCCGATGGACGCGATGGTGAAATAGCGGTCCAAATTAGCTGCGATGGCGATACTATCACGATTATCATCAGTGATGATGCTGACCCTTTCAACCCTTTTTTAATGGCGGCACCGGATTTGTCATTGGCCGTTGCAAACCGCCCTATCGGCGGCTTGGGCATCCATTTGGTGCGCAGCTATATGGATGGCTGCGCCTATTGTTATAGCCAACAACGCAACCAAGTGATCTTGACCAAACGCTTGCCGTGACCGGTAATGCCATAGCCCATACCCGCAATAGGCTATGGTTGGCAAATGGATAGAGTCCCTAAATTCACATAGCGGTCATTTTGTGTGATAGGCATCCATACAACCGTGCCGGCAGCGGGGAACTTACGTTCAGGAAACTTGTAATCAATGCCACTATATATTATAAACAGTTACTTATAAAACAATAACAATGCTAACCGAAGCATCTTGCTAATCAGGATTGATTATGACCGAAGCCACTAAGCGCCTTGCTTTTTCCATATTACTGATTGTCCTTGCCGCCGCCCTGCAACTGTGGTCTGACCGACATAACCGCCATCACGGCCAAGCCCGCACCGACACCACTGCGGCTATCCCTATCGCCATTTTGCAGCACAGCTCCAACCCGATGATGGAAGAACTCCATGCAGGGATTTTGGCTGGCCTACACAGCAAGAGCCTGGATGACGGGAAAAACCTGGCGATCACCACGTATAACCCCGAAGGCGACTTGCCCACCGGCAATTTGATGGCGCAAAAGATAACTGGCGGTGACTATCGCTTGGCGGTGTCCATTTCCACCGTGATGTTACAGGCCCTTGCCAATGCCAACCGTAACGGGCGGGTGGCGCATGTGTTTGGCGCCGTGACCTCACCCGTGGCGGCGGGGGTTGGCATAAAAACCTTGGACAGCTTGGACAAACCCCGTCATTTGACAGGCATAGGCACACCGCAACCGGTTGCGGACATTTTCCGGTTGGCGAAACAGCTCAATCCCGCTTTAAAAACGGTTGGGGCGGTCTGGAACCCTACCGAAGTGAATTCGGAATTTTGTACTAAACAAGCGCGGGCCGTTGCCAAAGAACTGGGGCTGACCCTCTTGGAAGCGCCCATCGAGCAGGCCAAAGATGTGCGCGAGGCCGCCGAATCCCTAGTGACGCGTGGCGTGGAAGCGTTTTGGACAGGCGGTGACGCCACCGTGAACGCCACCGTGGATAGCCTGATAGAAGTGGCCCGCAATGCGCGTATCCCGGTATTTTCCAATATCTCAGGCCATGCCAAACATGGCGGCCTGTTCGATTTGGGCGCCGATTACCACGAAGTCGGCGAAGAAATAGGCCGTATTGCCGCCGATGTTTTGGGCGGAGCCGATCCGGCCACCTTACCGGTAAAAGATTATGTGCCCAAGCACCTGCTGCTCAATGAAAAAACCCGGAGCAACTTGCGTGACGCTTGGCAATTTGACCCTGCCCTGTATGCCCAAGCCAGCCTGGTCATTGACAAAAATGGCGTGGAAACCCAGCTTAAACCTGCCGGCGGCGCACTGCCTTTGGCGGCGGCTCCCATTGCTCTAGCAACAGGGCGGACATATAAAATCGGGGTGGCGTATTTCGCACCTGAACCTGGCATTGATTCGGTCATGGCGGGATTGCGTGAAGGCCTGAAAGCGTTAGGATTGGAAGAAGGCCGTAACCTCAGCTTCCAGACCCTGCACGCGCAAGCGGAAATTGCCCAAATCCCGACCATCGGGCAAGTACTGGACAACAGCGACGTTGATGCCATTTTGACCCTGACCACACCCGTGTTGCAAGGCGTGGGCATGCTCGCCAAACATAAGCCCGTGGCGTTCACCTATGTCACCGACCCGCTGGCGGCGGGTGCGGGAAAAAGTTTTACCGAACATCTGCCCAACCTCATCGGCATCGGTTCTTTTCCGCCCGTTGCCGATATGTTGGAGCTGACGCGTAAAGTCCTGCCGGGTGTCCGCTCACTAGGTACGCTGTATAACCCTAGCGAAGCCAATTCGGTGAAAGTGGCGGCTGTTTTGCGGGAGTTATGCCAAAAAGCGGGCATCACCTTGGAAGAAATACCCATCAACACCACTTCCGAAGTGGTGCAAGCGGCACAAGCGGCGGTGGCGCGTAAAGTCGGTGCGATCGTTGCGGTAGGTGACAACACCATGTACCAAGGTGTGGATGCAATTGCCAAAGTCGCCAAAGATGCCAATATCCCGCTGATCCTCGACCAACCGGAATTTATCGGCCACGATGCCTTAATGGTGGTCGGTGTCGATTATAAGGAAAGTGGCCGTGCCGTCGCCGAACCCTTGGTGCAATTGCTGGCAGGGGTCAAACCTGCGGGGATTGCCTTCCGCAATGTCAGCAAAAAATCAATTTTGCTCAATGAAGCGAGCGCCCAACGCTTACACATCACCTTCCCTGACGAATTACGCGCTTTAGCGGCTTCATCTGCCACAACCAGCCCGACAGCACCCGCCAAAGCTTTAGACCATCCTTGGAAAATCAAGCGGATGCTGTATGTGGAATCACCCCCTGCCGAAGAGGCCTTGCACGGTATTGACGATGGCCTTAAAGCGGCGGGTTTGCAAGCCGGACGTGATTTTGTCCTCAACGATGCTTCGGCCCAAGGCGATATGAGCCTGTTGTCCGGCCTTGCCGATGCGGCGGGCAGTGACGGCACCGAGCTATTGATAACCCTATCCACACCCACCTTACAGACGGTACTGCACAAGCTCAAAAAAATCCCTATTGTCTTTACGTTTGTCGCCAATCCGATAGTTGCGGGCGCTGGGACAGACGATACCCACCATTTGCCGAATGTCACCGGCGTTTATACCTTGGCTCCTTTCCAAGAAATGGTGGCGTTGTTGAAAGAGTATTTTCCAAA
Organism: Methylovulum sp.; assembly: GCA_028713595.1. GTDB lineage: Bacteria > Pseudomonadota > Gammaproteobacteria > Methylococcales > Methylomonadaceae > Methylovulum. The sequence continues at coordinate 3,983 of JAQTNZ010000197.1, forward strand.
GCTACAACGTGTTGGCACCTTGTTTACCCCTGGGGAAGACAATTCCGTCTACAATATGGACGTTTTTGAAAAAGCCGCCACGGGACAAGGGCTGTCAGTAGTCAAAATGCCGGTCAACTCCGCCAGCGAACTGCCCAACGCCGCACTGGCAATGGCGAGCCAACCAATTGATGCTTGGGTGCAAATCTTGGACAACCCAATTGTTTCCGGCTTCACCGCCCTCACCCAAGCGGCGACCCGCGCCAAAAAACCCTTATTCACCTTTACCGAATCAGGGGTCAAGCAAGGGGCGGCCATCGCCTATTCTATGGATTATTATCAAGCGGGTTCTGATGCCGCCCTCAAAGCCGCTGACATCATGCGTGGTAAGCGGCCAGCGGACATTGCCTTTTCCAAACCCAGCAAAATCCGGCTAATTATCAGCGAGGCGCACGCCAAAGCCTTACAATTGCCCTTACCTGCCGAACTGGTCAATAAAGCCGACCAGCGTCTCCCATAGCCCCCACAATCCTAAAGGAGCAAGCCCATGGAAATTACTACCCAACTGGAGGGTGACGAAATGCACATCGCCTTGCAAGGGCGGCTTGATGCCGCTTGGAGCCAGTCGGTCAACAAAGCCTTACAGGATATTATCCACGATGGCGCCCACCATATCGCTCTGGACTTGGCACAGGTCAACTACCTAAGTTCTGCCGGTATCCGTGTGTTGGTGTTGCTGGTCAAAAACCTGAAAGCTATCGGCGGCACGTTAAGGCTTATCGCCCCCTCCCCCGCCGTCAGTGAAGTGCTGCAACTGGTCGGTTTTACGCAATTGCTGGACAGCCCTTCCTTAACCGCAGGCACTATCCATAAACCAGCCGCCAAACCCGCCCGCCCCTGCCAGCAGCTGCAACTGGCAGGGTACGGCTTTTCAGTCTATACCCTAGATGAGGCCGCCCTACAACAAGGCGTGGTCATAGGCTCGGCGCAACCCTTGACCCAATCGGCACAAACCCTTACCCTTAGCGAAGACAGTTGGGTGATCGGCCTAGGCAACTTGGGCGAGGCGCACAATGCCGGCCTGGCCGGCGAATTGCTCGCTGTAGCGGGCTTGGCGGTCAGCTTACCTGGCAATGACCCCGAGCATCCCGATTGGCTACAGCAAGAGGGCGGGCTACGGCCTAAAGTCAGCGTCTTGCACGGTTTGCAAGCCAGCGGCCCGTTCCGTTATCTGGTACGTTTTGGCGAAACTCCGGCAACCCCACCGTTACGGCTGGGCGAATTGGCACAGGCAGCCTTGGAGCTGTGCGCCAGCGACACCGTGGCATGGGTGCTGATTGCCGAAACCGCCCACCTGATCGGGGCGGCCTTACAAGTGCCGCCAGAGCCATCAGACACCGATTTTTTTGGCTTTCCGGACATCCGTGACCGTCTGCTGTTTACCGCCGAACCGGCTTACGCCGAAGAAACTTGCCTGATTGTCGGGGTAGTAGCGCGTAACCCCGCCTTACCCTTAGCCACGCAACTACGCCCGAATAGCGAAGACAGCGGCCTATTTATGCACGTCCATGCCGTTGTCGTGCCTTTCAAGCCCGTGCGCAAAGGCTTTATCGGACTATCCGAAAGCCTGGAACAGCTCATGGACGCACAAACCCTGCGCGGGGTGCTGCATTTGCTTAATGATGACCGCGAAGGCATAGGGGCGGGTGAAAGCTATTTGCG